>DATEWL010000230.1:0-10190 GCA_035258025.1 Candidatus Acidiferrum sp.
AGCTCGCCCGCTCTTTTTGCAGCTTGCGGAAATCCATCTCAAGAATAACCGTCAGCCCGAAGCCGTCGGCCTGCTGAAAAAACTCCTCCTCGCCGAACCGGACAATCTTCGCATCCAGGTGCGCCTGGCCGATCTCTATCAGGCTATGGGCCAGTCGCGCGAGGCCGTAGACGCCTACGTTTCTGCCGCGCAGCGCGCCCTTGCCCGCGGAGATCAGGCCGAATCCGATAAGCTGGCCGACAAAGCCCTCAAGATTGACGCAAATTGCCTGGCCGCCACCATTGTGAGAGCCCGTTCCTTTTCCTCCCAGGGCAATCTCACGCAAGCTGCCGAGCTCCTCGAGCGCGTCCCCGATCTTGATAAAGGCGGCGAGCAAACCGAGCTGCTCCTCGATCTTTACGTCAAAGACGCAAATTGGGATAAAGCCACCGCCCTCGCGCTCCGCGTTCTGGGAGCCGACAGCAAAAACTTCGGCCCCGCGCAGAAAATCGTCGAATCCCTCCTTGAATCAGGCCAGGGCGACCGCGCCCTGGCCATCATTGGCCAGATTCGCGTCCCCATGATCGACGCCGGTGAGCATGAAGTTATCGGCCGCTTGCAAAACGAACTGGCCGGACGCATGCCAGGCCGCCTCGAGCCTCTCGAATGGCTCGTCGACTTCTACGGCCGTACCAGCGATTCCTTCCGCCTCCCCGACGCCTTGGCCCACCTAGGCGACGCACTCGCCGCAGCCAACCAGCTCGATCGCGCAAAAGCCATTTTTGAACAACTCGTCGACCGCCAGCCCGACAGCGATTCCGCCAAACGCAAACTGGACGGTTGCCTCCGCAAGATGGGCTTGCTCGGCGCCGAAGCGGAGCCAGTCGCTCCCGAAGAAGATCTCCAAGCAGAAATCCCCAAGGCTCCCGCGCTAAAATTGCGCCCGGACACGGAGCTTACTTTTGCACCCGTCGCCGGGGATAAGCCCGCGGTCGCCTCGACTCTGGGCGAGCCTCAACTTGACGAAGAGACCCAGAAGTTCATTGCTCAGTCCCTCACAGACGTCGATCTTTTCGCCAGCTACGGTCTCACGCAAAAGGCCATCGGCCTTCTCGAAGCTAGTTTGCGCCGCGCGCCTCGCCACACACCCACTCTTGAAAAGCTACTCGACTTTGTCCTTGGCGCGGGCGACGACCGGCGTACCGCCGAGCTCGCCTCCCAGCTCGAGCAAATCCATATCGAACGCGCCGATTTGCGTGGCGCCGAGCGCTTCGGAGAACTTCGCCGCCGGTTCCAGCGCGCCGCCGGTCTTACCGACGCGGAATTGGCAGCCAGCGCCGCACCTGCTCAGCCGGAACCTCCAGCGGCAACCATCCCGGAAGTCCCGATGATGGAAGTTGCCGCCGAGCCCGAGCCAATCGTCGAAGAACCGGTGCTTGAGTTTGAAACACCAGTCGAGGCCGAACCGGCCCCCAACAAGACAGTGCAGGCCAGTGCTTCCTCGGACGCCACCGGTGCTCAGGAGGAGGTCGACCTTTCTGCGGAATGGGATTCGATGCTGGAAGATTCTCACCCAGCGGAACCGGCCGTAAAGCCGCCTCCGGCAAGGCCGGCTGCTCCCGCTCCTCCGCCGCCTCACGAAGTTGCCGCCGAGCCTGTTGCTGCCGAAGAATTTTCGATTGCAGAAGAACCGGTGGCAGCCGCACGGTCCGGTCACGAAGTCTCGGAATTCGAACTGCCTGTGGGAGAACTCGCGGCTCCTGAACAAGAGTCAAGTTCCTTTGCGGATATTTCCGCCGAGCTTCCTCCCGCTGCAGCCGAGAAGATCCCTGCGCCGGTCAAGGAAAGTCACGCACCCGCAGTGCCGGGAAAGCCGCCCGTTCACGAAAAGCCCGCCGTTCCTGAAAAGCCAGCCCCGCCCGCGCCGGTCGTGCCGGAACCCGAATTCGAACTCGATCAGGATTTCGAACTGGTCCTCGAGCCGGAACCGCTCGTACCGGCTTACGACCAGAAACCGCCTGCGACTCCCATCGCCGTACCCCCGCCCGAGCCAGAACATGCTCCCGGGGCGACGAATTCCGCTGCCGTCCCGCCCGCAGCCGGTTTCGCCTCCGACCAGTTCCTCGCGGACCTTGCAAAAGAGATCGACGATCTTGGTCTCGACGCGCTGACGCCTTCCCACTCGGAAGCTGCGCCTCTAGCCGCTCCGCCTAAACCGGAAGAAAAACCCGCCGCACTGGGTGAACATAGTCCACTCAAGGAAGTCTTTGACGATTTCCGCGCCGAGCTCGGCGAAATGGGAGCCGAAGACGAAGACCTCGAGACCCACTACAATCTCGGAATCGCCTTCCGCGAAATGGGCTTGGTCGATGAAGCCATCAGCGAATTCCAAAAAGTTGCCAAAGCCACCGAGAACGGCAAGCCCTTCCGCTATGTTATGCAGTGCTGTACGCTGCTGGGTCTTGCCTTCACGGAAAAAGGTCAGCCGGGAATAGCTGCAATCTGGTACGAGCGCGCCCTGCGTGTGCCGGGCATTGAGCCGGAAAGCATTCTCGCGTTGCGGTATGATTTAGGCGTTGCCCAGGAATCCGCGGGTGAGCCGGAAGCAGCGCTGAAAAGCTTTTCCCAGGTCTATGCGATGAACATCGATTATCGCGACGTCGCTGATCGCATCGCCGCTCTCCAGAAGCCTAGCCGTTGATACGCGGTATTCACTGATGCAGGCGATTCCCTCTTAACCATGAACCGTGTCTTCCGCGCGCTGCTGGTCATCGTTTGCTTCGAGATGGGAGCCTTGCTCCTCTATCTTCCGTGGTCCGCCTTCTGGGAACAAAACTTCTTTCTCAACCACTTTCCGTCGCTCATTCACGTTGTCCTTCATCCCTCGTTTCGCGGAGCCGTCAGCGGCATTGGCGTGCTGGACATACTCCTGGCTCTCAGCTTCATTGGTTCTCGTTCCGGTCCTTCCAGTGTCCCTCCCCAATAGTTCGCCGCCTGATTTCAAGCTCTCCCGGGACAGCGAGCCCATCCTTTGCTACGTCACCGACCGCCATAGTCTGCCCGTCGCGCCTCAAAAAGATTTGATGGATCTGCTTCAGAAAAAAATCGAACGACTTGCCACCGCTGGCATAGATTGGATACAGCTTCGCGAGAAAGATTTATCGGGGAAACAATCGGCCTCGCTGGCCCGCGAAGCATTAAACCGCTTCTCGAAACAGGCAGCTCAGTCTAAATCCGCAACGCGAATTATTGTGAACGACCGCTTCGATGTGGCCCTCGCCGAACAAGCCGGCGGTGTGCATCTGGGCGAAAACTCGCTGCCTTTGGAAGAGGCGAAACGCCTCCTGCTCACGTCACCCGCTGCACAAACGTTCGCGGACGACTTTATCTTCGGCGTTTCCTGCCATTCGCTCGAAGCCGCAGAATCCGCCGCCTCCTCTGGCGCGGACTACATTTTCTTCGGCCCGATCTTCACCACACCCTCAAAAGCCGCCTTCGGTCCGCCCCAGGGCCTCGATCGTCTCGCCGAGGTCTGCAGCGCCGTAAACATTCCCGTCCTAGCCATCGGCGGAATTACTCTGGCAAACGTTTCCTCATGCTTTTCAGCCGGTGCATCCGGCATCGCCGCTATCCGCCTGTTTCAGGACTCTGCGGACCCCGCAGACCTCATTCGCGCAATTCGCCGGCAAAATTCATAACCTCCCGCCGCCCGCGTTCGCATCTCAGCGAGCCATCAACCGGCGCAACAACCGAATTTGCCCAGCGTGATACACATCGTGAAAAGCCACGCCATAAATTTGCCCTACGAACTTCGCTTCCCGGGGCGTATCCATAACCCGCGTGATCGCCGCCCTCAATGCCCGGTGCTCTTGCTCGAGCAGCTCCTTATCTGCGCGCCAGGCAGCTTCGCCGGCCCTGCCTCTCTCTGGCCGTGCGAAAAAATTGCTCCCCGGAAGCACAAACGACCCTCTTTTTCCTCCTTCGATCGTTCTCCGCACCGCATATTTCCAATACGCGGCGTGTACTGTCTCTTCCCATATATTGTGCCGTCCTGCCCCCGGCCGCCACGCCGCCTGCTTTGCGCTCACCCCCCGGATCGCTTGTCTGAGATTGGGTCCGTGCCAGGTCTTCTTTTTGTATGCTTCGTCGAACAACCTCAACATCAGCTCCTGCGCCTTCACGATGCTCTCCTCCAGGCGAGACCCCCTCGCCAGTTCTCCATCGTTCCCAAGTTTAACTCTCTCCTCCTTCTCCCGCAGTTACAGAGCACACCAGACGCAAACGCGCATACCTTGCCACATTAATCCGTCGCTGATCACTTTCTATTCTGCAAAACGTGCTCTACCCAACCGCCACTTTCCGGCGCTGCAAGAGTTTCTTCCGCCTATACAGTTGCCGGTCTGCGACCTCGAGCAATTCGTGCGCTGTTCGTCCATCCGTGGGATATATCGCCACGCCAATGCACACGCTGATGGCCGGCTCTTCCTGGTCTTTCCGTACATGATCTTTTCCGCACCGTGATATCCAGCCCAACTCCGATGCACCCCATGATTTCTCCCGACGGCGCGCGCAGTGGATCCACGTGAATGTCCAGAATCCGGTCCTGGCGCTTGTACTCGAAGTGCGCCGACTCTCCGCGCAACGCCGCATAATGGTGTGCTATCGGCCCCGTATTCGTGTCATGGCACTTTAAGTACTCAGACACCGTGCGCCCTACCAGATCTCCCGCATGTACGTCGGAGTGCTGCAGACCAGAACCCCAGTTCGACGTGATCCGCAAGCTCTGATCCGTTGTCCACAGCAGCACCGGCATCTGCTCCACGAGCAGCCTTAGTTGTGTTTCGGACGGCGTGTCTTGCGTTTTCTGGCGCGTGGCCCGCCCAATCTCCAGAATGCCCGTTATGATTCCCCGCCCATCCCGCATGGCCTGCCGCCTCACCCCCACGCTCAACTTTGCACCCATCTTGTGCAGCCGCTCGACCGTTTCGCAATCGAGCATATTTCCTTCGCGCGCTGCTTGCAGAACTGCCTGCAGTGATGGCCTTTCGTAAATGGGCAGCAATAAGATCAGCGCAGCGCCAGTAACCTCGGCCTCTGTGTATCCATACAAACGCTCCGCTCCCCGGCTCCACAATTCAATCGAGCCATCGAGCGCTATACCTATAATTGCTTCTTCGGCTGATTCCAGAATGGCAGCAAGCACTTGCTCGCACCGCAGGCTAGGCAGCATGAGAACCTGATGCACTTTCAGAACGGAGAGGGCGTTCGAGTCGTAAGGCGGGGTTTCTCGAAGGCGAGAGGAGGGACCTGCGAGTTTTGTATTCAACCAGGAAGCGTTACATCCACTGCGTCATTGAGCTTACCACTGAGCGCTCGACGCGAAACACGCTTATCTGTGGCGATGTTCCAAAGTGCACACTCTCAGGTGGACGCGGTCGGACTCGCCGTCCGATCCAGCTATGGATTCGTCTTCGCCGCTTCGTTCAGGATCATCGCCAGCCGGACACCGCCCTCGGCAATGCGCTTTTCGGTCACTGAAGCCGCCTTTTCCTGGTACGCCTCGCCTGCCGTGATGTTTTGATGCAGCAGCCGCTCTCCTATATTGTTGTCGTCCGAGCAGCTGTGCACTACTACATTCGGTTCGATGGCGACCTTCGGCGTCAGATCTCCATAAACCACGTTTTCCGCAAAGTCATAGCCTTCCCACACCCATTCATCAACGTGAATCCCCGCTTTCTGCCAACCTTCAATATCCGCCGCGAATTGCGCGTCGAGCGTTTCGGCATACTCCGCCGGATCAGCGCCCTCCGCGTCACGTTCGAGAATTGCCGTATCCCAAATGCTATGCAGGTTTGGCGAAAACGAATGATTGTGCTCATGTGGGCCGCGCCGGAAGTATTTTACCGGCACGCAATTCCCACCTTCATCGGCGTTTGTAACCGTGTGCAGCGGCTGGTGCAAATCTCCGACGAAATGGATGATGTAGCGTAGCGCCTCCGCGCGTTTTACCGCATCGGCTTTAGGGTCTTTCAGAATAGCCAGTTGCTCGCTGATCGCCCTCGTCACGCATCCTTCTTGTCCGCAAAATGGCTCGAGCGGTCCGCGCTTCGAACCTCGCGGTATGTCGATATAGTGCCACGGCCCGTTCTTGCGCTCTCCGCGCACATCGTCTGCCCACGTCGAGGCATCCGCCATCAGATCGCGGCTCGCTCCTCCGCAATAGCGATTCAATTTCGGATCGATCGGGTTCTCGCTCAGCAACTTCAGCACCCATTGCCGTGCCTCGGGCGTCAAATGCTTCTCTGCGATCAATGCCACCGTCTGGTGCCCCTTGCATCCCCACGCCTGCGCCGCAGTCGGCCAGAAGAGCAGTACGAGTAGGTATAGCGAACACAAATAAATTCCAAACCGCTTCATGGATAGCTCCCATTTAAGGCGTGCGAAATTTTTAGAGAAGGTCTTAATTTCAAGGTTCTGTCTCAGGATCAAGAAAAAGGCAGCTTAAAGAAGATTTGCTGAACAAGAAAGTGCCAAGCTCAAATGCACGGAACATCCACGCCTCACTACTCACCACCCACAACTCACTCCCTCACGCACTCAGCCATCGTCCGATCGGCCGCCAGGATTCCGTGTGATCGCAAATCACCCGCAATGCGGCTGTGATGGGAATCGCCAGTATCAATCCCATACCGCCCCACACCCAACCCCAAAAGAGCAGCGAAATCGTAATCGCCACGGCATTCAGACGCACGCGCCGCCCCACCAATTGCGGCGCCACTAGATTCAGCGCCAGCACGTGAATGGTCATCAACCCCCCGGCAATCAGCGCGAACTGCCCAAACGTTTTCCATTTGGCCAGCGCTATGATAAACGCCGGCAGCCAGGCCAGCACAGCCCCGATGTACGGCACCATATTCAGCAAACCAGATGCAATTCCCGTGAGGACCGGAAAGTCCAGCCCCAGAGACCAGAAGAACGCGCTGCTCGCCGTAATCACTATCAACGTCAGCAGTGTCATTCCCGCCAGATAATCCCGCAGAACCTCCCGCAAATCCTCCAGCGTCTCCTTCACTTGCGTCCGTTTCGACACGGGAAACAGTTGCAGCGTTCCGTGCCAAACCTCTCGTTTTCCCGCGAGCATAAAAAATACCAGGAATGGCACAAATGTGATTTCCAGAAACAGCGCATAGAGAGATCCAATTCCGCGGAATAACATCGCGCGCAGGGCAGCTGCCTCGGGGTGCTCGCCCCCCTGTTGTTGTGCACCACCACCTGGCTCTGTCGGCGTAACCTGCTTTTCCAGTCCGCTAATCCTGCCTTCCACTGCTCCCGCTGCTTGCCTGACCAGCGCGCTGTATTTCGGCCAGTTCGCCGCAAAATCTTCCGTTCGCGATCCTAACGCGTAGCCGACCGCCACTAAGACCGCGATCAACAAAAGCACCATCACCATTGCGCCCACGGTGCGCGGCAGGTGCATTCTTTCCAGCAGTTCCACCGCGGGATCCAGAAAGTACGCCAGCAAGATCGAGAGCAGCACCGTAATCACGACGCCCGCTGCGTAATAGAAGAACAGCAGGATGATCGCTGCCGCGAGAATCCGCAAACTGAACGTGGAACCGGCGATTCGAACTGTGGATGGTGGCGTCTCTGTCTCAGGCACGAGGCACTCCGTTCCCTTCACGTTAGCATACTCATGCAAACTCGTAACGCCATCGCTCGCCGCCGTTTCGTATTTTGAATCGCTTTCCTGGAGGGCACCAACCAGTGCTCCACGGAAGTCTCTTGCCGCGTGTTTACCCAAGCGAACCCGCGCAATCCCCGCTACGAGCCTCTTCCAGGGCGTATGCTAAACTTTTCGTATGGTCGGTCCTTCAGGTTTTGGCCGCTAACCTCTCATGCCCAAAGAACTTTTCGGAACCGACGGCATTCGCGGCGTTCCCGGCACACCGCCTCTCGACGACGCCACTCTTTTCGCCACCGGCCGTTCTCTCGCCGCCTATTTGCTGCGCGAGCATTCCGCTGCTCACGTTCTCATCGGCATGGACACGCGCGAATCCGGCCCCCACATTGCCGCTCTCCTAGCCGCTGGCCTCGCGCAAGCCGGCGCCTCGGTCGCCTTTGCCGGAATCATAACCACTCCAGGTGTGGCTTGCCTCGTCCGCCAGAATGATTTTCAAGCCGGCGTCGTCATTTCCGCTTCTCACAATCCTTATCACGACAACGGCGTAAAACTTTTCTCCCACGCAGGCATGAAGTTCCCAGACTCTGTTGAAGAAATCCTCGAAGCCGACATCTTCAAGCATCGTTCCGATCCTCCGCCGAAAAACCCGCCTCTTCTCGTGGCCGATGCCTCTCTCGACGCTGAATATCTCGATTTTCTTCGTAGCCGCGTGATTCCTGGAGCCAAACTCTCCGGTTTCCGCATCGTCCTCGATTGCGCCAACGGCGCCGCCTACAAGCTCGGCCCTGAACTCTTTCATTCTTTAGGTGCGAACGTCGTCTCGATGGGCGTATCGCCAGATGGCCGCAACATCAACGCCGGCTGCGGCTCGCTTCATCTCGATGGCCTCCAAAAACGCATGCTCTCCGAGCGCGCTCAACTCGGCGTGGCCTTCGATGGCGATGCCGACCGCGCCCTCTTTGTCTGCGAAACCGGCAAAATCATCAACGGCGATGGCGTTCTCCTCGCCGTGGCCCGTCACCTCAAATCCCAGAACAAACTCAAAGGCGATCGAGTCGTTGCCACCTCCATGTCCAATCTCGGCCTCGAGCGCGTTCTCGCCCGCGAAGGCATCACTCTCGCTCGCGCCTCCGTCGGCGATCGCTACGTCCTCGAAGAAATGCTTCGCAGTGGCAACGTAATCGGCGGCGAACAATCCGGCCACGTCATTTTTCTAGAAGACAGCCCTGCCGGCGACGGCCTTCTCACCGCCCTAAAAATCGCCTCGCTCGTTTCCATGCACGGCAAAATCGAATCGCTCGTCGAAGGCCTCAAGGACTACCCGCAAACGATCGTCAACGTCAAAGTAAAATCCAAGCCCCCTCTCGAAACTCTCCCCGAAGTCTCCCGCGCCCTCGCCGAAGCCCAATCCGCCCTCGGCGAAAATGGCCGCATCGTCCTCCGCTATTCCGGCACCGAGCAACTCGCTCGCGTCATGGTGGAAGCCGAACACGACGCCGACGTCCAGCGCTTCTCCCAGTCTCTCGCCAACGCCCTCCGCTCCTCTATCGGTGGCTAAAAAAAGCGGTGCCCGAACGACCGCCTGATCTTTCAGGGGCCCTTCGGGCACCAACTTGAATGCAGACCTTTTGAATACAGACCTTGTTTAGCCCTTCGCGCTCTTCACTTCAACGATGTTGCTCTCCGGATACCGGTCGTGATGCCGCACCCACGCCATTCCGTGCGGCAACCCCTCTTCATCCCGCCCTTTCGGCACGCGGTCCAGAATCGCGTAGAGGCCCATGAAATCCTCCAAGCCGCGCCCATACACGGAAAAGGTGTGGAAGACTTCACCCTTGGCATTCTTGTAGAAAATGCTCATGCCCGGACGCTCCTCGCTTGGAAACTTCGTGACCGCGTAGTTGTAAGTGCTCTCTTTGTCCTTGTCTTCCTTCTTCACCGACACTTCGTAGTCAAAATTGAAGTCGCTTCCAAATGACGAAGCCCACGGCAGCTTCCATCCCATCCGCTTCTTGAATTCCTCGATCTTCGCGAGCGGCGCATGCGACACTAGCACGAGCCGAACGTCCCGCTGTGCCAGGTGAATCGCCATCGGATCCATCTGATCCGTAATCAGCGAGCAGCTCGGGCACCCGGCCTCCCAGTCCGGCCCCAGCATGAAGTGATAGATCACTAGCTGGTTTTTGCCGCCGAAGAGGTCCGCCAGCGGCTTCTTTCCCGCCAGTGTGTCGAACATATAATTCTTCTCTACCTTCAGCCACGGGAACCTCAGGCGTTCCTCAGCAAGCGCGTCTCTCTGTCTCGTCAAGTTCTTTTCTTTGACCAGCAGCACTTTCCGCGCCTCGACCCACTCTTCTTGCGAAACTACTTTCGGATTTTCAATCGTGCTCTGACTCATGGCTTCTCCTCCTTAAGAGTTTTTCCTCGACCACTCAGAAAGTGCGGAAGCCCGCAGTTTCATGCCTCACAAGTTCCCGCACCCAATCAACTCAACTCTGCCGTCAGTTGCTCGCCGCGCGCGTCTTGTTTT
>DATEWL010000231.1:0-12688 GCA_035258025.1 Candidatus Acidiferrum sp.
CATAATATTGGCCACCGCACCGGCCAACCGATTCCAGTTCGATTCCTCGCTCTCCAATTGCTTGCGGCCCTTTGCGGACAGCTTGTAGAACTTGGCTTGCCTGCCCTTGTCGGAGGCGCCCCATTCGGCTTCAAGCCAGCCGCGTTTCTCGAGTCGATGCAGGGCGGGATAGAGCGAACCCTGTTGAACCTGCAGGACTTCCTTGGAGATTTGACGGATGCGCATGGAGATGCCGTAGCCGTGGACCGGGCCGAGAGCCACGATTTTCAGAATGAGCATGTCGAGAGTGCCTTGGAGCAAATCCGATTTTTCAGTGGGCATTGCGTCTCCTGAGTTCAAGTGATAGCGCGCAAACGACATCTACAAAAGACTAGCTTCACCGGGATAGAGTTAACTCGTTCCGCTCTGCTTTGCCTTGGCGTCCCGAATCTGCTTCATGAGAATGTCGCGAACGTAATGCCAATTAGGGACGAGCGCCAACGCGGCTTGAGCGTTTTGTTCCGCAGCTTTGAGGTCCGGCGTGGCGCGATTCAAGCTGGACCAGGCAAGACTCATCAAAAGTTCCGGCTCGCCCCACACTGGATCGAGCGAATCGCTCGTCGTAGCCTTGTGACTTCGGATAATCTCGAGACCTTTCTCGTACGTGTCCATTGCTTTGGCCTGGCCGCCGCCGCGGTCGACGGGAATATTCCAGTAAATCGGACCGAGGACCCAAAGGAGGCGCGGATTATCGGGCGCAGCTGCTTTTGCTTCCGTTATGGATTGCCGGGATTTCGCAACCAGAGCTTGCAGTTCTGCGGCATCTTTCTTGTTCATGGAATAGGCGAGGAAGCCGTAGCACGATCCCAGGGCAATCTTTGCATCTACAAATGAGGGATCTGCTGACGCGGACTTTTCGAATTCTTCGGCTGCTTGCTGCAGGTCTTGCTGCAGCTCGTTTTTCTCGACGCTGTCGTTAAATCCGTTGATCGCCTTGCGCCAGAGAGCAAAGCCGCGCCAGTAGAGGACGCGAGAGGCAAGACCTTTTGTTTCCGCGAATGGCGCGAGCTCGCCATAAAGGCGTTGAAGAGCCGGTCGGTCGTCTTCGTAGTCTGCCTTCTGGATTTGCAGGACGATTTTAGTGATGGTCTCTCGCTCGTCTGCCGGCGAGCTTGCCAGGCTTACCCCGGGAAGGATAGAAAGAATCGCTGCCTCAGCGATCAGGAATTGAAAGGAATGGTTCTTCCTAGACATTCTACCTATATATGCGCGGATAGGTAGAATGTCAAGGAGAGACATAAGAAGAACCACTGGTGCGACCCGGCAGGTGTGGTTAGAGCGGTGAGTCGGTAGGCGCGCCTAGTTGTTGGTGAACCGGTGTTGCCGGTTAGGAGTTCCAGGCCACGCGGGAAAGCTGCTGCTTCCGGGATTCCCATTCGGAGCCTGAGAGGATCCGGGGAGCCACATCGATCAAGCGGGGAATCAGACGGAATACGGAGGCGGAGGTCCAGGGGCGACCGTCGCGCGTGCGATAGTCCCGGATGTTGAGCGCGTCGGCCATGCTCGTGAAAGAGACATCCTGGACGATCAGCTCTGCGAGGAATTTAAGTGTTTGCGTCTCGAGCGGATCGTCTTCGAGGTGATGGCAGTCTGCGGCAATGCGCAGGCCGAAGGGGATTTCTTCGGTGCCAGGAATCTCTTCGGGAGGCTCGGGCGCGGCGGAGGTTTCGATTTCACGCTCCCATTCCAGCGCGACTAGCGTCCAGCCAGCGTCGTGCATCTTTGAGAGATACATGGAGGTCGGCAAAATGGTGACCTTTTCCCGGATGCGCTCGTGTTTCTTCATGGCGGCCTCCTGCATTTAAAACGAGAGACGATTGTTAAGAACCAAACCTCAAGAGTAGGGCAATCGAATAACCGATTGTGGCCCAAACATAACTAGCAGAAAAATAAGGAGTTATCTTTAGACTCGAAAAGTAAAATGCCTCGCCGACGTTCGCTCGTGGGATGAGGTTGTCGCATTGCCGGACAGTTTACCAGAATGCTTCATAAGAAATGAATCTTCTTGACCATCTTGGGTGCTGGAAGCGTATGATTTGCCAGTTCGTTGAACCCACCACAACGTCCACTCCCAGAACTCGGCCCAGAAAGCAGCGCGGTGCCCTATGGACAGCGAGGCGCGCCGATTGGAGGACCGTTCTCCGGTGCATGTCACCGTGGATCTGTCCGGATTGGATATCCACACCGTGGCTCAGCAGGGCGTCACAGAAAACGTGAGCGCCCGAGGTGCGCGCGTGGTGACGAACAAACCGTGGCATCCCAATGACCATGTGAAGGTTAGATCGCTCTTGGGAAACCTAAGGTCCAGAGCGCGCGTCGTTTACTGCCAGCCCTTGGGGAAAGATTCGTTTGCGATTGGGTTGGAGCTGTTTGTAAGTGTGGGCGAGTGGACCATGCCACAGGCGACCCAGCGGAATATGGCTTAGGCAGAGAGTGGCTGGTGACTTGTGCAACCCCAAACCACACCGCCGGCAATCTCGGAATTCCTGCGTTTGGGGAGCGCGATTTCTATTCAAGCCACGCCTCGGTTTGCGGGGTTCGGCTTAAGCCAGCAGCGAGCTACTGAGTTACAAAACTAGCCTCATCGGGGCCGGCGCCTCCGGGTAGGACAAGCTGGTTGCAGGCGAGGCGAAAGGCTTCGTACCACGTGCGCGTGAAGCTGGCGATCAGTTCTTCCACGGTGCGCCCCCCGACCGTAATGCCGGAGTGAATCACTTCCCCCCATGTGTGAATGTGCGTGCCTTCCTGCCGTTCTTCAAAAGTCACCCATTGAGCCATGGCGACGCCAATAGCGTGATCGATCCAGCCCACTTTCTTTCCTGGTACGCATGTGGTAATGACGTGGTCAACGACGGCATTCACGGGGCGTAGAAGTTCAATCTGGAGACGGCTGCCGGGCTCCCAGGGATTGCCGTCGCGCCAGCGCAGTTCGCCATAGACATTGGCGAAGGTGTTCCAGCGATGTGTATCGGAAAAAACGAGCCAGGCGAGCGCGGGGCTGGCCTTTGTGGTGATGGAATACTCAAATCTAGCCATAACTTGTTGCTGACTACTCCTTACTAGGTTTTTTGTTTCGGGCCGGGCCAACCGCAGGACGCGATGGCGAGAGTTATTTATACGTTGTATCTTTAACGCTGTCAAGAATATAATTCAGTTTAAGCAAGGCCGGGAGGAAAGGTAAATGCCGAGGAAAGCCGATAAACAGTTGGAAGGCCGGATCGTTGATGCTGCGTATCAATTGTGGAGCAAAGGCGGGGAACATGCCGTAACGATGCGGGCGGTGGCCCTTGCGGCGAAGACGACGACGCCGACGCTCTATGAGAGGTTCCAGGACAAGCACGACCTGATCGTCTTCATGCGCGTGCGGGCGAGAGAGAGGATGTTCGCTGCGCTGCAACCTGCAAAATCCTCGGCGGAGGTTTGCCGGCTAGGACTCGAGTTTGCGATTGCCAACGGAAATGAGTATCTGCTGCTGACTTCGGATTGGGCGGAGCGTTTTGCGCGTAGGGAACGATTGCCGTCGTTCGAGTATGTCCAGGAAAAGCTGGCGGAGGACCTTGGTGGCGCTCCGGCAGACTATACGCAACTTGCGCTTGCGCTGGTCGCGTCGGTGCATGGGACTGCGATTTTGCTGCTGGGAGAGCGAGTCGACGCTGCCATCGAGAAAGAGTTCAAGCGAGCGTGCCTGGAGGCGTGCGAGGTGCTGATCGAGTGTGGTGGCAAGAGAATTGGAGAAGCCGCGCCTAAGCGAGCCGCGAAAGAGTGATGTGAACAGTTGGGGCTAAGGTCGCGTGCAAGTGAATGCGGATTAATTTGGGGCAGCCACAGCCCGGTGTTTTGCCTTGATCAGGATATCGACGGAATCGGGGCGGCCATTCCAGAAATCGAGGCGGATGCGGCCGTCCGGGAGTTGCGTGATAGTGGCGGGGATGGCGCTAGTGGTGAGATACCAGCCTGGGGGTAAGACTACGGCGTTGCGCGGTCTGCCTAAACTACGATCGAAAATCAATTCGTCGCCGTCGAGTTTATAGCTGGTTGGCGCGGTGTACGTCTCGGCGATGCGCAGACGGATAGACTGCCCTTTTTTCACGGGCGGGAACGGAATCAGGACCACTTGCGTGGTGGGAGTAACAGGCTCGCCCGCGTCAATTTTTGCGGCGGCGAGATCGGCCCCGGTCATCATCTTCGTCGACAGTTTCTCGCCAGTATCCAGAATATAGGCGGACGGATCGGAAACGGTGCTGCCTTCGCGGACGACATTCAGGTATTTGTCGGTGCCTTCGTGAGATTCCGTGTAGTCGTGGAAGAGACTGAAGGCGTGCGTGTCCGGCTGCTGCAGAAAATAAACGATATCGCGATCCTGATGAGCGCGTTCGGAGAGTCGTGCCCGCTCGGATTCTCCCTGGAAGGGCGACTCCCAACTCCGTGCTTGTGATGCGGGGTGGGGAGCGGCAGATGGCCCTGTTAGCGCACCCGGTTTGGCGCGAAGAATTAGCGGCGCCTCGCCGGAGCCGGCGTTCACGAAGCTGATGGCGATACGGCCATCCGGCTCCGGTAAGACCTGCGAAGGCACATTGCAGCCGACGAGTTCGTAGCCCGCGGGCAGAACGATTTTGTTTCGTTTGATGCTGAGTGGACGATTGAAAACGATGGCATCGCCTTCGCGATAAAAACTCTTGGCGTCTTTGTATGTCTTTAGGATCAGGACTCGCCCCTGGCCATCCTGCGGCACAGGCCGCGCTAGAGAAATTTTGATGAAGTTGGTATCGGCATCCGCGTCGGCCATGAGCGGGTCTTTGCGTGCTTCTGTGCCGCTGACCACTTCGAACGGAAGCGGCGCTCCTGTCATGGAATCGAAGACGGCTTCGTCGCTGGCGGCGCTGCCTTTGCGGATCGGGTTGTAGAAAAACTTCGCGCCGGGTGTTGTGGCTGTGACTTCGTAATAGATTTTGAAACTGGCGGTTTCCGGCGCGAGAAGTTCGTAACGGGTGTATTCATCCGTTTCGGTTTGCTTTGCCGCGGAGGGGGCGGATGTTTGTTGCGCGCGAAGCGAAGCGTAACCAAATAGTGTGAAGACCGCGGCCGCGGTTGCCATGGCAAATTCTCTGCGCATGAAATCTCTCCTCTAGTGGGCAGGGACTCGACTTTCGAGCAAGCATCATCTTCGACCCCGCTGCGCGAGTAAATAGCGATAGTGCTCGCGCTAAGGAATGGATGGAAGTGTTCGCGGGCCTTGCCACGGCCGCAGAGATTTTACATGGGCGACAAACACCAAAAATCCGGGACCCAAAGAGCTGACCCAGAAGGTAGAATCCCAATCGAAAGGATTAGGAGATTTACGATGGCGAAGAAACCAACCGTTGAAGATGCACGATTGATTCTCGAGTTGTATAACCTGAAACGCGAGCCGGAGATGCGGAAAGCCCGGCAATGGTGGCTGACGACATTTTGGCCGAAGGATGCGGATGAGTACGTGAAAGTCGCGATGTCGTTGGGGACGGAAGAAAACAACTGGCTGAGGCAAGTGTTGAGCTATTGGGGGATTGCGGGGTCGTTCGTGCTGAACGGTGTGCTGAGCGAAAAGCTGTTTTTTACGCCGTCATTCTGCGGCGAATTGTTTTTCATTTTTGCAAAGGTTCGGCCCTTTTTGAAGGAGCTCAGAGAAAAGACCAAAAACCCCGACATGTTTCTAAACGTCGAAAAAGTGATCATGGGCTCGAAGCTGGGGCGCGTGCAATTTGCAAAGGTGGAACCGCGAGTTCAAGCTTTGCGGCCGAAATAATGAGCTTCGCCATCCGCAGATTTCGAGGGATTTCGGACAGACTCAGGGCTGCGATTGTCTTGGGTGGAGCGCTATTGCTTGCGGCCTCAGCCAGGGCTGAGGATTGCGGAAACGGCGTCGAGTTGAAATTGAGCGCGCCAGATACGGCTCAGGGCACGTTGCTCCTGGCACAGATACGCAGCGTGAATCCGTTGGGGGAAGTCAGCGGCAAATGGAATGACCGGGATATCCCGTTTTGGCAGGGAGGAGAGAAGGAACAAAGAACATCGAGAGCGGATGTGCGGAAGGCGGTGCTTGGAGTGGATTTGGAAAAACCGGCAGGGAAGTACGAGTTCACAGTTGCTGGTCAGCTGGCAAACGGTGAACGAGTGAGCTGCCGCGCGATGGTCGAAGTGAAAGTAGGACACTTCGCCACGGAAAACCTGACGGTAAAAAAACAGTTTGTCGAACCGAACCCGGAGCAAGAGGCGCGCGCGGCAGAGGAAACGAAACGCCTGCGCGAAATCTACGACCGCGTGACGCCGGAACGATTGTGGGATGGACGATTTCGTGTGCCGCTGGACGGCGACTTTAAAGGTAGCAACTTTGGGAAGCGCCGAGTTTTGAATGGCCATCCAGGCTCGCCGCATGGCGGCGTGGATTTTCCAGCGCCGACGGGCACGCCAGTGCATGCCGCGCAAAAGGGACGTGTGGTGCTGGCGGAAGAGCTATTTTTTTCGGGGAACACCGTCATTGTCGATCACGGTTTAGGGATCTACACGTTTTACTGCCACTTCTCGGAAATTGACGCTAAAGTCGGCGATGAGGTGGTGGCGGGAACTGTCTTGGGAAAGGTCGGAGCAACGGGTCGTGTGACGGGCCCCCATTTGCATTGGGGCCTGGAAGTTCAGCGGGCTCGCGTGAACGCGCTGGATATCGTGAAGGTGCTGTGAAAATGCCGGGAAGCTGCTGAGCCGTGATGAGATAGCGATGGCTGAGCGGGCAGTCGCGCTTCTTTGAGGAGATGGCAACAGCGTTATGTATTCAACCAGTTGGTTGAATACAGGTCCCCTTGCCCAACGTGAAAAACTTGGCCAAAGGGAGAACAATCCTCGGCTAAAGAGATGAAAATTCTGGGGTTAATTTCGGATACGCATGGATTGCTGCGAGAAGAGGCAATGCACGCATTGCGTGGTTCGGACCTGATCCTGCACGCCGGGGATGTGGGCGCTCCGGAAATCCTTGAAACCTTGAGAACGATTGCTCCGGTGGTCGCGGTGCGCGGAAATGTGGATACAGGCTCATGGGCGCAAGCTCTTCCGCTGACTGAGTCCGTCCAACTGGGGCCGGCTACGATCTATATGTTGCACATTGTGCAAGACTTAGACATCAATCCGGCAGCAAGAGGATTCCACATTGTGGTGAGCGGACATTCGCATAAGCCGGGGCAGACGGAGAAAGACGGCGTTCTCTACATAAACCCGGGGAGCGCCGGTCCGAGACGTTTTTACCTACCGGTTACGGTGGCGCGGTTGGACTTGGAAGCCAGACCGTGGAAGGTCGAATTCTTCCACATTGAAAGCCAAAGATCGACACGGGAATGATGATGTTCCTTAAGTTAAAGAATATAATGGAGTTAAGACGGGATCTCGTCGCGAATTAAACCGGTACTGCTTGGCTAAGGGAGCTGGATTGACTTTTAGGGCTCATTTTGTCGGGAAGAGAAACGTTCGGGCGTTAGCGTGCACTACTCCTGTTCGATCTTTTCCCAAAATGGTGTTGAACTATTACGGGTAACGTACTAGAGTACCGGAACAAATAGGGTCAATTTGGTACCGTCCTGCTATTGCCGGGAAGCGTGCCAAATCCCAGAATACGAACAATGTGGACGACGTTCGTGCTTGTTTCCTCGCTCGTGTCGACCGTTCACTTCAGCATTATGTTCACGAAGGTGACAATGCTGAAGCCAGTCCTGTATGGGCAGGCTTAGGTCCCCGAGTCTTTAAGTTTTATCTAAATCGAGAGGTAAAGCGTCTCTCATGGCCATACTTCATTTTCGCTGCAAAGAACGGCGCCGAACATTGCGGGTGAGCATTACGGTCCCTGTAACCGTGCACGGACAGGATGAGAACGGGGATAAGTTCCGCGTGAAGGCCAAGTCGCAATCGGTGAACCGCCATGGGGCATTGCTGCAGATCGATGAGCCCGTGGTCGTGGGACAGATGCTCATTCTGGTGAACGAAAACGGCGACCGGACGGTGGAATCCAGAGTGGTTTCCGTCAAGCGCGACCGTGAAAGCAAGACGTACGTAGGCGTCGAGTTTATTTCGGCGGACTCGAATTTCTGGCATATGAGTTTCCCGCTACCGGGAGCCAGGCCGCTGCGCCGTGGCGCCGATTCCAAGGCTACCGCCTAGTTTTCAAAAAAGATTAGAGATCAACGGAAACGGAAGCCCTCTCTTTACCGGGAGGGCTTTTTCCTTTTGTGACGCGGCGTTTGGGATATCCGCTTATCCATGGGCCTTTTGGCGGGTTTTCGCCGCGCCGGAGCTTTGGCGCTGGCGAGGGCCTCGCGGGTTTTCTTAGGTAGTTTGGCAACGACCATGTTGTAAGACTCGCGCAGCAACAAGACTAGTTCGTCGGACGATAGAGCATCCTTGGTTTCCAGCGCGACCCACTTGGCGCGCGCCAAGTAAGGCGCAGGGATTATGCCTGGGCGCTCCGTCAGCTCCGCGAACTTTTCCGGGGAAACTTTAAAACAGAGCCAAATTTTGGCAGGGCTGAGGACTGTGATTGCGTGAATCTTGCCGGCCACCTTAAATACTAGATCGTCGCCCCACTGAATTTGTTCGGTGGTCTGGGGAAACGAAAGGCAGAGATTGCGGATCCAATCGATGTCCATGGGCGATTCCCGTACAAAGCTGGCGAAAATAAAATAATTAGATTGCCGGCGCCCAGGCGAGCCCGTCCACGCCGGGGGTGAGCTTGATCGGTTGCAGCAGCTTGCGGCCGGGGACGTCCAGCACTTCGATTGTTCCAGCTTGAGGACAGCTTACGAACGCAAATTTACCATCTGGCGTGAGCAGGAGTTCACCTAAAGCGGGCGGGATGTCGAAGGATTCTTCAACCTTTGCGGTGGCTAGATCAATGACGAAGATTTTCCCGGAGGGAGAGGAGGCCAGCAACTTGCGACCGTCGGCGGTCGGTGAAGAGGAATAGACGGTTGCAGGGACTGGAATCCAACTGGCGACTTTGTTTGTCGCTGTGTCGATGACGGCGATGCGCGGAGTATCTTGATCGTGCGTGAAGACGCGCTTGCCATCGGCGGAGATTGAAATTCGCTGGACAATTTTTGCGACGGGGATAACGGTGACCAGAGTGCGCTTCTTGAGGTCCAGGACGCTCACGCTGCCCGCGGCCACGTTGGCGGTGTAGGCGCGTGTGCCATCGGGAGAAATCACGATCATGTGCGATTCGATCGCACCCGTGGGGATTTGCGCAATGACCTTGCGTGTGGCGGGATCAACGACGTCAACCGCTTTGTCCAGTTCTGCGGTGACATACAGCAGGCCGTCGGGGCCGAATTCAGCGCGGTGAGGGCGAAGCGGTTTGCCGAGGTCGATGGTGGCGGCCAGTTTGTGGTCGCGTAAATCGACGATGTCGATGGTGGTGCCGTCCGTGCCGGGCTTGCCAACGCCGGAATTGCCGTAGATGGGAACGTAAGCGAAGTGCGAGTCAGGCGAGACGGCGACTTCGTGGCCGTTGACCCCGACGATGACTTTCGCAAGCTCCTGACGTGTTTCCGGATCGATGAGCAGAGCGGTGTGCTCGCGCTGGTTGGCCACGACCAGCATTCCGTGAGTGGGAGGAGCGGGGACTCGGCCGCCTCCAGCAACAAGAGCCAGGAACATCAGAGAAGCGATCAGCCACGAAAAGTTTGCGGACATATTTTGCCTCGTTTGGGCATTTTGCCTGAGGAATTGGAACAAATCCCGCCGGATTATACCAGTGCAATCCGGTATAGCTCAGGGTTGTTTGACGCCGAGATAATGGAATCACCGGATGGGCTGAGAATCTCGGTCCTTGTAAGGTACACGCTCGTAAGGCCCAGCCTGGAATGAATGAGGAGCACATGCAGTTGGAGACGACGACCGCCAAGATCTCCTACGTCGCGGGATTAACACTTCTTCTGACTGCGCTGGGCTGCTGGGTGGTATTGGGACTCCACGGCACCTCGCCCTTGTTATCGACAGCCGAGGCGGCGATGAAGGACGAAACGTTTGCCAAGGTGGCCGCCCGTGGAGGCCTAACAGAGATCAAATTGGGCAAACTCGCAATGGATCAGGGATCAAGCGAAGCGGTAAAAGCTTTCGGAACTCGCATGGTGGCTGAGCACACAAAAGCTGGCGACAAATTGAAGGAAGCGGCTAAAGAGGAGCAAATCGGGCTGCCTACGGATATCTCTGCCAGGGACCAAGCTGCTTACGACAGACTCTCCAAATTAAGCGGCGCCGACTTTGACCAGGCCTATGCACAGGACATGGTGAAAGACCACCAGCAGGATTTGCGGGACTTTCAGCGAGAGGCAAACCATGGCAATGACGATGTAATTAGAGGCTTTGCCGCGGAGACCGTTCCGATGATTCAGCAGCATTTGGAGCAAGCCAAGGAAATGCTCAAGACGGTTTCGCCGCCAATCAGCCGTAAGACGATTGGAAATTCCAGTCGAAAGGCACGCGGACACTAATCGTTGCGACTTAGACATCGTTTTTTCCCCTGAGCAGACGAACTGGCGTCCCAGATTTTCGGGTCGCCGGTTTTTTTATGATGTAAAGGAGCAAAATTTCCAGAGCGTATTGTGCCCAAGCGATTGCGTGATACCCTGACGCGCATCGCGGAGTTGCGGCATGAGAATGCTCGATAGAAGTGCAGCGACCATTTGGGGCGCGCTAGTGATTTCGGGTGCTTTGCTCTGCGTGGAGCACCCAGTACAGGCCGTTGCTTCCCAAGGGTCTGGCAGTAGCAGCAGCAACTCGAGCGAAGAGAAACGCGATTGGCCAGCGTATGGCGGCGCGCCAGCGAACACGCATTATTCCGACCTCTCGGAAATCAATCGTAGCAATGTCAAAGAGCTGGCAATCGCTTGGAGTTTCGACACTGGCGAGCAGGGCGGGCTGCAAACGAGCCCAATTATTGTCGAGGGTGTGTTGTATGGAATCACGCCGACGCAGAAAGTGTTCGCGCTGGACGCCGCAAGCGGCAAACTTTTGTGGAAATTTGATTCGGGGATTAAGGGCACGCAACCGGATCGTGGCCTGGCCTACTGGTCGAGCGAGAAAGACAAGCGCGTTCTTGTTGGGGTGATGAACTTTCTGTATGCGCTCGATGCGGTGACAGGCAAGCCGATCGAGTCGTTTGGGAAAGATGGGCGGATTGATCTGCGCGGCGATCTTGGACGCGATCCCCAACGACAGTCCGTGGCTCTAACAAGTCCGGGAATTGTTTACAAGGACGTGATTATTGTTGGGGGACGAAATCCGGAGACGTTGCCCGCGGCGCCTGGAGACGTGCGGGCTTACGACGTTCGAACGGGGAAATTGCGATGGTCGTTTCATACCATTCCACATCCGGGCGAATTTGGTTACGAGACGTGGCCTACGGAGGCGTGGAAGTACAGCGGAGCGGCGAACAATTGGGCGGGTATGGCGGTCGATGCGAAGCGAGGAATTGTTTATGTGCCGACGGGATCGGCGGCGTTTGATTTTTATGGCGCAAACCGTTTGGGCGACGATTTGTTTGCTAACTGCTTGATCGCTTTGAATGCGGAAACTGGTGAGCGAATCTGGCATTTTCAGGGAGTGCGGCACGATCTGTGGGATCGCGATTTTCCGTCACCGCCGACGCTGGTGACGGTGAATCGCGGCGGTAAAGATATCGACGCTGTGGCGCAGACGACTAAGCAGGGATTTGTTTATTTGTTCGACCGCGTCAGCGGGAAGCCACTCTTTCCGATCGAATACCGCAAATATCCGCCAAGCACGGTACCGGGCGAGGTAGCTGCTGCCGAACAGCCTTTGCCAACCAAGCCGGCACCGTTTGCGCGGCAATTGCTTAGCGAAGACATGTTGACGAATCGCACGCCCGAGGCGCATGCGTGGGCACTCGAGAAATTTCGAACGTTCCGCAGCGAAGGGCAGTTTGTACCGTTCAGCGTTGGAAAAGACACCGTGATTTTTCCCGGTTTCGACGGAGGAGCGGAGTGGGGTGGCTCGGCCATTGATCCGCAAACGGCGATTCTATATGTGAATGCCAACGAAATGGCATGGACGGGCGCGCTGGCGCCGAACACCGGAGAAAACAGCCCGAAGGCGCTGTACTTGAGCCAGTGCAGCATCTGTCACGGCGAGAAAATGACTGGATCGCCGCCTGCGATGCCCTCGCTCGTCGGGGTTGGAGACCGGTTGTCGCCGCAGCAGATTGGGGCAACGATCAAGAACGGCAAAGGACGGATGCCGGCCTTCGCCAATTTCGACGACGGGCAGCTTGAAGCACTGATCGATTTTCTCGTGAGTGGGAGGTCCAAAGAATCGCAGAGTTCAGAACCTCCGCCGCCGGACATGAAGTATCGGTTTACGGGTTACCACAAATTTCTGGATCCGGAAGGCTATCCGGCAATCGCGCCGCCTTGGGGCACGTTGAACGCGATTAATCTGAATACTGGCGAATACGTTTGGAAAATAAATTTAGGAGAGTATCCGGAGCTTGCAGCGAAGGGCCTGAAAAATACCGGAACGGAAAACTATGGAGGACCTGTCGTGACTGCGGGAGGGCTAGTATTTATAGGGGCGAGCGACTTTGACAAGAAATTCCACGCGTACGACAAAGCTA
>DATEWL010000232.1:0-4030 GCA_035258025.1 Candidatus Acidiferrum sp.
ATTCCTCTCTTCGCAAGCCGACGCGTTCGCAGGAGCGAACGCAAAAGAGAATTCGTCGGCTTGCTTCGTTCGGAATGACGGTTTTGCGATACAGGGGGGAGATCATTTGCGGAGGTTCTCCAGGCCTAGGTGGCGGAGGACGACTTCTACGCCGGGCTTGGTGCGGAGACGTTTGGCTAGTTGTTCGGCTAGATAGACGGAGCGGTGCTGGCCGCCGGTGCAGCCGAAGGAGACCATCAAATTCTTGAAGCCGCGACTTTGGTAGCTGGCGATGCTGGCGTCAACCAGCGAAAGGACGCTGGCGAAATACTGATGGACTGTTTCTTGTTGGTTGAGATAGTCGATGACGGGGGCGTCCTGGCCAGTTAGGGATTTGAACCGCTCTTCGCGGCCGGGGTTGGGGAGGCTGCGGCCGTCGAAAACGAAGCCGCCGCCGTTGCCAGTTTCGTCTTGCGGCAAGCCTTGATGAAACGAAAAACTGAAAACGCGTACGACAAGATTGTCGGCTTCGCTTGCGAGGCCCTGCAATTTTTCGGAGGCCAGCATGCCTTGGAACGCGCCCATCAACGCGGGGAGAGCGATGGGCAGCTCGGCTTGATGCAGCAACCAGCGGAGATTTTTCAGCGCGTAAGGGACACTTTGGAGAAAGTGGGCTTTGCGTTCGTAGAAGCCGCGGAAGCCGTAAGCGCCGAGGGCTTGCATGATTCGGACGTAGACGTAGGTGTAGTAATAGCTCAGGAAGGCTTCGCGATCGACGGGGATAAATTTTTCGAGCGCGCGAAGATAGTCATAGAGAAGCTGCTGGCGGAGATCGCGAGGGAGATCGGCTTTGGCGTCGTAGAGAAGAGAGGCGATATCGTACTGGAGGGCGCCTTTGCGGCCGCCCTGGTAGTCGACGAAATAGGGCTGGCCTTCGCGAAGCATGATGTTACGCGACTGAAAATCGCGATAGAGAAAATAGTCGCGCGGGGCGCTGAGAAGAAAATCGGTGAGGCGGCTGAAATCCTCCTCGAGAGCGTGCTCGTTGAACGAAATGCCCGCCAGTCGCAGAAAATAGTATTTGAAATAGTTGAGGTCCCAGGCGATGGATTGGCGGTCGAAGCTGGAGATGGGGTAGCAGACGCTGTAGTCGAGGTCGCGGCCGGCTTCGACCTGAAAGCGCGGGAGGACGGCGACGACTTTCTTGTAGGCTTCGACGACTTGGGGCGCGATGATGCCGCCTTGGCGATTCTTGGAGAGAAATTCGAAGAGTGTGGTGTCGCCGAGGTCTTCTTCGAGATAGGCGCCGTGGGCCAGATCTTCGGCGTAGATCTCGGGGACAGGAAGATGGTGCTTGCGAAAATGTTTGGAGAAAGAGAGGAAGGCGGCGTTTTCTTCGCGGACGTTGTAGAGAATGCCGATGGCGGTGCGGGGGCCGGCGGCTAGGCGGATGATTTTGCGGCCAGAGCCACCGAGTTCGCCCTGAAGCGGCTGGACGCGCTCGACCGGCAGGTGAAAATGTTGCTCGAAGAGCGTTTTGAGAACGTCGATGGACATGGTTTCCCGCCGAGCCGTCATAACGAGTTCAATAGAGCAAACTGTTTTTCTAGGATAGCTGATTCGCGCTGACGTGAAGCTGAAAGGATTAGGGTTGCGGCAAATTCACCACTGGCGCAGCGTTAGGTCATAGGTATGCGATTCGACGCGCCCCGTCCAGACTTTGTGCTGTGAGGCTTCTGGCGTTGGCGGCACTTCGTAGATGGCTTTCACAGTAATTGGCATTTCGTCGGCTTTGGGAAATGGGGGATGCGTAACCCAGGATTCGTCGAGGTGGACGGCGAAGACTTCGTGTTCGCCTGGCGGCACTAGGAACGTCGACGGGAAATTTCGAGTGAATTCCTCGTCACGTTTTGTTACAGCGTATTTCTTGCCGTCCTTTGTCGCGAAATCAAACGATACCGTCTGGTAGCCCCAACTATTCCACGTCTGCCAAACACGCTGAGGCTCGCTCGAGACGTTCGTAAGCACGACGTAAAAATCCCGACGGCTCTTGAGGGCCATTTCGATGCTCCCACCTCCATCGCCATTCGATGTCGGAACAATGGCCAAGGAAAAGGGCGGTTTTGGCGCATCAGGTAGAGACGAACTGGCAAAGGCCAGAACCGCTACGAAGCCAAATACGAGACGCGCTAGTTTTGTTCGCATGCATACAATGATAAGCGCGTGAACTGCGAACCGGCGAGCAAGCGCTTCGGGCGTTAGGGTAACGATAACGTAGCAATGCGTATGTTGGATTGGCGGTTGGGCGGCGGGCGCACGGCTGGCGCAGCTATAATTACTAGGTGCGTTCGCGGGTGCATTCGCAGATGAGTTCACGAAGAGAAGATCGAAGAAGGACGGAGCAGCGGTTGGCGGCGTCGAAGAACCTCGACCGCATGACCGCGCTGGAGATTGTGCGGTTGATGAACCGCGAAGACCGCAAGGTCGCGGATGCGGTGGAGCGGGAGTTGCCGGCGATTGCGCGGGCGGTGGATGCGATTGTTGCGGCGATGCGCGGGGGCGGGCGATTGATTTATGTGGGGGCGGGGTCCAGCGGGAGGATGGGGGTGCTGGATGCGGCGGAGATCCCCCCGACGTTTGGCGTTCCGCACGAAGCGATACGGGCATTCATTGCGGGAGGGAGGCAAGCCGTGACCGGCGCGGTGGAAGGCGCGGAAGATGCAGCGCACGCCGGCGTGGCCGCTTTGCGAGGAGCGAGAGTGGGGAAGGGAGACGTGGTGGTGGGAATTGCGGCGAGTGGAACGACGCCCTATGTGTTGGCGGCCATCAACTATGCGCGGAGACGCGGTGCGACCACTATCGCGATCACTTCGAATGAGCACATGCCGCTAGCACAGCGCGCGGAGATTGCGATAAGCGTGGAGATCGGGCCAGAAGTGTTAACCGGATCGACGCGATTGAAGGCGGGGACGGCGCAGAAGATGGTGCTGAACACGCTGAGTACCGCAGCGATGGTGAAGCTGGGGCATGCGTATGAGAACTTGATGATTGATGCGGTTTTGACGAATGAGAAGCTTCACGGGCGCGCAGTGCGGATTTTGATGGAAGCGAGCGGCGCGAGTGTGTCTGCGGCGGAGGACGCTTTGCGGGCAGCCGGACACAGTATGCGCGTGGGATTGGTGATGCTGAAGCTTGGCGTGGATGCGCGAGAGGCTAGGAAAAGACTGTCGGAGGCGAGGGGAAATTTGCGGAAGACGTTGGGCGAATGAAGCCGCTGGGGATGGTGTTCCTGATTCTCGCAGGAATTCTAATCGGGGCGGGCGCTGTGTTGGACTGCATCTTTCGGTTTCGAATGGCGCGAATCGGCTATCGCAAACCTCTTTTACAAGGTGGTGCCTTTAACTATGCGCAATATCACCAAGTCAGAGAGCGTCACGGTTGGCCCGCATGGCCCGTCTATTTGATGTGGGCTTTGATGATCTGCGGCATTGCTCTTCTTATCGCAGGTTTCTTTTTGCACTTTGGGACGCACCCCATGCGAAATCCGTGAAACAAAGAGCGTACTAGGAAAACGAATGGACAAATTTTTAATCAAGGGCGGGAAGGCGCTGCGGGGGACGGTGGCGATCAGCGGGGCGAAGAATTCTGCTTTGCCGGTGATGGCGGCGGCTTTGTTGACGGCGGAGAAGGTTGCGGTGCACAACATTCCGAAGGTGCGCGACCTGGTGACGATGAGCAAGCTGCTGACATTTATGGACGCGAAGGTGTCGGTGACGGAGATGCCGGCTAGCGACTACGTGATCGAGGCACCGACGTTGAATCATGCGGAAGCGCCGTATGAGTTGGTGAAGACGATGCGCGCCTCGATCTTGACGCTGGGGCCGCTGATGGCGCGACTCGGAGTGGCGCGGGTTTCGCTGCCGGGAGGCTGCGCGATTGGGGCGCGGCCAGTGGACCTACATTTGTCGGCGCTGGAAAAGATGGGCGCGGAAATCACGATGTCGCACGGATATATCGAGGCGAAAGTCCCGGGGAATGGATCGAAAGGGCG
>DATEWL010000233.1:0-3079 GCA_035258025.1 Candidatus Acidiferrum sp.
ATGAAGAATTGGGTGGGGGATTCGGAAAGGAGTTCGATGGGGTCGGGGCCGAAGGGTTCGGCTGACACGTAAAGGCCGGTTGGCTTCGTTGTGACGGTTAGTTTGCCGACGCCCAGGATTTCGTAGATGCCGGGGTAGGCGGCGAAGGTGGCGGGATTGATTTTGATTAGGGTGTGCTCGGCGGGATGGTAATCGGGCCAGCCGTATTCTTTGGCCACGGAGCGGAAGATTTCTTGGGTTAGTTCGCCGCCGCTGTCGGAATTGGTCATGACGGCGAGGCCTTGGCCGGAGTCGGTGTAGGTGTGCAGGTTGCAGCGGAAGCCTTCGTTGGCGCCGCCGTGGCCGAACGCTGCTTGGCCGCCTGCGGAATCGAGGCCGAAGCCTAAGCCCCAAACGCCGATTTGGCGTGTGAGCATCTGGCGAGCCATATCTTGCGAAAGGATTTTTGAGGATTTTCCGGCGTACTCGGCTTGGACTTCGATGGCTACGCGCGCGAGGTCGGAGGGAGTGGTCCAGAGGCCTGCGGGAGCCATTTCGGGATAGGTGTGCGGGCCGCCTTTTACTGGGTCGCCATTCGCGCGGTATGGAGTGGCGGCTTCTTGCGTACGATTTTTCGGCAACGGCTGATCGTAAGTGCTGTGAGTCATGCCGGCGGGACGGAGAACGAGGTCGCTCATGATTTGCGGGAAGGGTTTTCCGGTGACGTCGGAGAGAAGCGTTTGGAGGACGACGTAGCCGCCGCCGGAGTAGCGCCAGAGAGTGCCGGGGACGACGTCGACGCGGATGGGATCGGAGTTGGCGGGTTTTTCGCCGTTGAGGATTTGCACGACGGTGGGAACGGGCTCGTCGGAGGCGTAGCCGGCAAAACCGTGAACCGTGAGGCCCGCGCTGTGGCTGAGGATGCGGCGGATGGTGACTTTTTCTTTTACGGTGAAGGCGTTTTCGGGGACTTTCCAGGTGCGGAGCTTGACGTTGACGTCTTCGTCGAGGGTGAGCTTGCCGTCTTGCACGAGGCGGAGCGCGGCGAGGGCGGCGACGGGTTTGCTGATGGAGGCGGCTTGGAAAAGCGTATCGGGTGTGACGGGTTTCTTGGAGGCGACATCCGCAAAGCCGTAGGTTTTGGTCCAGATGATTTGGCCGTGGTCGAAGAAGGCGACGCTGACTCCGGGGACTTTGTAGTGCGTCATGCGATCGGCGATGGTCATCGACTGCGGAGGCTGGCCTTTGATGATGACGGCGGGGAGAAGGCCGTTTTCAATGCGGGAAATGATAGCGGCGAGAGCCGGATCGGGTGACTGAGCACTCGATGTTTGCAGGTCAGGAGTGAGGACACTTGAGCGATTGGCGGCGGAGAGCTTGGGCAAAAGCAACGAGGAATTGGCGACGGCTATCGCAAGGGATGCGAATAGGGCGGTCAAAATGATCAGAGATTTCGTGGTCGTTGATCTCATGTGTGATCTCATGGGCGCAAATCGTACCACTTTTGAGGGCGAGACGATTCGTTTGGTTGGCCAAGGCACAGAAGAAAAACGGGTTGTGGAGTGCTTGCTACTCGCGGAAGAAATCGATGAGGAGTTCGGAAACACGGGCGGGCTCTTCGTGCTGCAGCCAGTGAGAAGCGTTTGCGAAAGTGTAGAGTTCGGCGTTGTCGCAATAGCGGAGGCTATCGTGGGCCATTTCGGAGAGGAGGAAGGCGTCGCGCTCGCCCCAGAGGATGCGCGTGGGGACGTGCACGGTCGAATCAGGAAATTTGCTGCGATGGCGGAAGGCGGCGCGATACCAGTTAATCATGCCGTTGAGCGCGCCGGGGTGCGACCACGCGGCGCGGTATTGGGAGAGATCTTCGTCGGAGAAAGTGTTGGGGCGGCTGGAGCGGACTAGCGAGCGGACGCCGAGACGAAAGTTGAAGGCTGTAAATGCGGCTTCGGGAATAAGCGGGAGTTGGAAAAAGAACATGTACCAACTGCGGCGAAGCTGGCGGCGGTTTGTTTGCAGGTAGCGGCGCATGACGCTCAGGTGAGGGACGTTGAGGATGGCGAGCTTGGCGATGCGTTGCGGATGGCGGAGAGCGACGCTCCACGCGACGGCGGCGCCCCAATCGTGGCCGGCGAGGAAGATGCGCTCTTGGCCGAGTTGATCGGCAATGGCGAGGACGTCGGAAGTGAGTTCGGAGAGCGCGTAGGACGCGGCGCCGCGCGGTTTGCTGCTTTTGTTGTAACCGCGCTGATCGGGAACGATGACTCGGAAGCCGGCGGTGGCGAGAGGCTCGATTTGTTTGTGCCAGGAATACCAAAATTCTGGGAAGCCGTGGAGAAGGACGACGACGGGGCCGCTTGTTGGGCCGGCGGCGACGGCTCGGAGTTCGATCGCGCCATTGTGAAACGTCAAATCTTCGAGAGTGGTTGGCACAGGTGCAGAGTTTACCCTTGAATGGTGGGCCCGGCGAGATGATGTAGTTTGAGAAAAATCCGGCTAGGTGATGGAAGTGGTTTCGAGACCGTAAGTGGTGACGTAGACGGCGGTGGCTGCGATTTCCGACACGCGAGCTTCCGAATCGCCGTGAGCGACGGAAGTGTGCGGGTCAGCGGCAGCATCCGGAGGGAGCGCGCCGATGGCCAGGTTGCGGCCGGCGTTCTTGGCTTTGTACATGGCGCGGTCGGCGATGGCGAGGACCTCTTCGTAGTTAACGTCGACGGGCGAATTCATGTTCCAGGGGAAAGCGGCCCAGCCGATCGAAACGGTGCGATGCAAAGAAAGGCCTCCTGCGCCTTTGATCTTGAACGGTTCGCCGGCAACAGCGGAGAGGACGCGCGCGGCGAGCGTGGCGGCTTCCTTGCGCTCGCAAAAACGGGAGACGACCAGGAATTCTTCGCCGCCCCAGCGGACCAGGACGTCGGAATAACGGATGGCGGAGCTGATGCGCGTGGTGAGCTCGATGAGCATTTGGTCGCCGGCATCGTGGCCGAAGCGGTCGTTGATTTCCTTGAAATGGTCCGCGTCTATCAAATAGAAAATGATGTCGCGATTGCGGCGGCTGCGCGTGGGATCGGGTGCGGAGTAGGCGCGGATGGCCTGGCTG
>DATEWL010000234.1:0-6036 GCA_035258025.1 Candidatus Acidiferrum sp.
CGCACGTTCCCCTGTCAACGCTTCGACGCTGCCCTTGCGAGCAGCTCCGCATGACTCGGGGCCGATGTGGGTCGCTACACCACTTTCGTATGACTTTTTCATTCACTACACCTCGCCGGTTTAACCGGCGCACAAGGAGAATTCCAATGAAAAGACAGGGGACAACGCTCGTATTTGTTCTTTTTTTTATCGGGGCAGCGCTCATTGCGTCATGTGCGACGCCCTACCATGAGGAAAACGAACGTTATGTGTTCGTGGCAACGAATATTAACTTGGCGTACTGGCAGGAGGCTCAGGCTGGTTTCCTGGACTCGGCCAGAGCACTCGGTGTAAAGGCTGAACTCGTCGGTCCGGCGACCTACGATCCAGACGCTGAGGTCGGAATGTTCCGCCAAGTCGTGGAACAGAATCCCGCTGGAATCTGCCTTTCCGCGGCGCGCCACGCGATTTTCCAGGCGGAGATTGACAAGGCCATTGCTCAGGGCATCCCGGTGATTTGCGTTGATTCGGATGTGCCGGATTCGAAGCGCATTCTGTACATCGGAACGGACAACTTCAAAGCCGGCAGGGAGAGTCTCAGGCGTATGGCGGCGCTTGTCGATGGTAAGGGAAACATTGCGGTGATCACGATTTCGGGACAGCGTAACATCGACGATCGAGTGGCGGGCGTGGCGGACGCGCTGAAGAATTTTCCTGCTCTCAAGCTAACAAAGATCCTCGATGACAAGGGGGACGCGCGAAGCGCATTTGATCAGGTCTCCGACCTCATACAGAAGAAAGAAAAAATAGACGGTATTATTTGCTTGGAGGCGACAGGCGGTTCCGGCGCCGCCGGAGCGGTGCACCGTTTCAATTTGGATGGCAAGCTGCCCATCGTGGCCTTCGACAACGATCCGGAAACTCTTGATTGGATCGACCGCGGCGTCATTACAGCCACAATCACGCAAAAGCCGTACGTCATGAGTTACTACGGGCTGAAGTTCCTCGACGACTTGCACCACAACGCGGTGCACCAATTCAAAGATTGGCGCACCGCCCTTGCGCCGCCAATGCCTACGTCCGTAGATACGGGCACCGTGGCAGTGGACAAAAGCAATCTCAAGTTCTATCGCGAGGGTTTGGCCGAGCACCCCAAGCCACTTTAGCCAATGACAATTCTATACGGGCTCTTGATTGAGTTCTCCGGAAATCAAAATGCGGGCTTTGCCTCCGTTACATTTTGATCGGCAGTAGCCACGGACACGTCGTTGGTCGTCGTAACAAGACGCTTGGGGCGTTCGTCGACATGCAGTTGGAAAATGTCCGCCCGGGAATAGTGGCCGACGACATCGAAGTCGTACTTGCCGCGGATGACTTGGCGGAGATCGATTTCCGCAATGAGGATGGCTTCACCTTCGATGTTTGGTCCAGCGAGGAAATTCCCGAAGGGATCCACGATGCAGCTGCCGCCACGGCAGATGACCTTGTCCGGATCGTTGCCGAAAGACGAGTGATAGTCGGCGGGAAAGTCGCGGCCCCGCTGGAACTGATTGCAGGAGAGGACGAAGCAGCGCCCTTCGACGGCGATATGGCGGACAGTGGCCAGCCAGGAGTCACGCGCATCGGCAGTAGGCGCGCAGTAAAGCTCGATGCCCTTGGAATACATGGCGGTGCGCAGCAGGGGCATGTAGTTCTCCCAGCAGATCACAGCGCCGAGCTTGCCCAGCGGCGTTGCGAATACCGGCAGAGTGGAGCCGTCGCCGAAACCCCAGACGAGGCGTTCAGAGGCGGTCGGCATCAGTTTGCGGTGTTTGCCGAGAAAGCTCCCATCAGGCGCCAAGAAGAGGACCGTGCAATAGAGACTGCCTCCATCGCGTTCTATTACGCCGACCACGAGATAGATGTTGTTGACGCGAGCGATGCGCGAGAGATGATCCACCGTCGGACCGGGTACATCGACGCTGCTTTCCCAGTAGCGACGAAAATCCTCGCGGCCGGCATCCGTGCGCGAGCCAACGACGGCCCCGAAGTCAAGGCCACGCGGATAGGCGGAAACAAATGCTTCCGGGAAAAGGACAAGTTGCGCGCCCTGCTGCGCGGCCTCGCGGGCCAACGAGGACAGTTTCTCGAGAGTGCGCTCACGATCAAACACAACTGGAGAGGCTTGCACGACAGCGACTTTGTGACTCATGGAGATTGGGTCCTTCCCTGCCGTATCGATTGGTGTGTTCAGCTGCCTGCTAAGGCCGCATATTGGGCCTTGCTGAGAGGGACTACGGAAAGCCTTCCTATGCGCACCAGCGGCGAGTCGACGAACAGTTTGTTCGCCTTGATTTCCGCCAGCGTCATCGGCTTTGCGATCACCTTCCCTACCTTGATCTTGACCTCTGGTGTCTTCGGATTCGAGGCGTCGACAGAAACCACGGTGGCCGTTCCCACCGCGCTCTTGTGATCGCCCGTTTCGTAGATAATCAACCTCGAGCCCGGCTCCATCTCGCGAAGATTCTTCACTGCCGTCGGATTCGATACGCCATCCCAAATCGTGACGCCGTCTTTCTGTAAATCCGCAAACGAATACACCGTAGGTTCCGTTTTCAATAAATAGTCTGAAGGCATAAAAACTCCCTGAATGAGCGGTTCGAACCCGCCTATTCTACATGTTCACCAGTTCCCACGCTGGTCTTTGGCGAAAACTCTCTAGCCGCGAGGTTTCTCTTTTCGAATTCTCGGCCGTCACCCCGCAAGGCAGCTCCACGATTCAACGCAACGAACGTCTCGCTTGCCCGTGCCCACCCGTTCTGGCACGATGCAAAGAACATTGCAGTGCACTTGGACGGAAAACTCTCCGGAGGCAAAAATGGCTGGCTTTTGCAGAAATTGTGGCAGCCCGTTGGATGATGGGCAGGGATTTTGCACTCGTTGCGGCACGCCAGCTTCTGGTCCGCCGGTTCGCTCCTCAGCAGCGTCTCCAGCCCCAGCTTCCAGTGTCCCACCTGCACAGCGTCCGCAAGCCGCGCCTCAGCCTGGGCCGCAAGCTCAAGCTCCCATTCCGCAAGCTGCCGGAGCCGCTCCTGCGAAATCGGGCAATACTCTGGTCAAAGTTCTTCTGGTTTTTCTGGTGGTAATCTTCCTTTTCGGCGCCATCGGAATCGCCGGCATTTGGTATGTTGCGCATCGCGTAAAACAGAAAGTTCATGAAATTGGATTGGACGATCTCTCCTCGGGAGCAAACGCGGCTCGCGGACCAGCTCTGGCCGGCATCGATCCGTGCAGCCTGCTTTCGAAAACGGACGTCGGCCAAGCCGTGAAGATGGACGTTGTTCGCTCCGAACGGCCCGAAGGAAGCGACGCCGGCTGCGAGTACAGCGTCATGGGAAACTATGTGGATCTCATCGCAAAACATGCTTCCCTCCTCAACAAAAAAGAAATCGATGAGTCTCAGAGACAGATGATGGAATCATTTGCAAAAGCGGTTGGCCACGGCAATAATTCCCAACAAAGTGCTCCGAGGCATCCCGGCGAAGCGCCCGTCTTCATGTTTTCGGTCGACAATAACAGTGCAGCGGCTCAGATGAGCCTGAGCCGCGCAACCTTTGGTCGTATGGGCTCGGCGTTTACTCCGATTCCGTCCCTGGGGGACGACGCGTTCGACATCGCCAATGGAATGATGATGATTCGCAAGGGTGACAGAATCGTTCGCATCATTTATATGATGTGTCCCTGCACCACGGATGATGTTGTTCCGCTTGCTCGAAAAATCGTCAGCGACATGTAGTTCGCCGTCCTGATCGAAACTACAAACACGGCCGCCGCAAATCTATGGGGCTTTCGCGGCGACCACGCCGATGTCGGCGATGTTGTCACCTTTTTTCAGCGAAGGGACCGCGTTCACGTGGAGTATCACGCCAGCTGCGGGAGCCCGCGCTTCCAGAATGACCTTGCCAAAATAATCCGTCACGCGCCCGAGTATCATGCCTTCCTGAACGTACGTTCCGCGCTTGACCAGCGGATACCAAATCCCCGGGCCATCCGAAATCACGTCAACGACTTTTCCCAGCCAAACCGGATCTTCGACAAAGTGCGGCTCGCCGGGAATCATTTTCAGATAACGCATCGTGCTCAACGTGCCGTTTACAAGCAGCGCCACGTCGTCGGATTCAACCGTGCCCGCGTGCCCTGCTTCCACAACGATCGAAGGCTTGCCGCGGACAGAAGCAGTGTTGTCCAGATACCGGGTTGCAGTGGGATCGGTGGGACGCTCACTCCAAATAATGATGTGATCGAGCCCGAACGCGAGAACCATCTGCTTTGAAACGCGGTCCTGTGCTTCCTTGCCCACCGCTCCCCAATACGCGTACGGCCGCAGGCTTTCATCCAGATCGCCGCCGTGGTAGTCGATCAAATAATCGCAGCGGTCCACCACTTCCTTGGTAATCATGAACAAGGCTCGGTCCGTTTGCGTCCCGTCCATTTTCCCAGGATAGAAGCGATTCATGCTTTTGTTGTCGACGGGATTCACGTGCGGAACTTTTTGTTCGAACGAAAGCACGTTCACGAGCGGCACCAAAATAACTGTGCCGGAGACTTGCGACGGATCAAGCTCGCCGATTAATTTCTCGACAGCGATGATCGAAACGTATTCCGTGCCATGCGCGCCCGTAACAAGCGCCAGCACCGGCCCCGGCTTGGCTCCATTCACTACCACAACCGGAATGTTTGTTCCCGCATCCACGCCCGCTGGAACTTCGATATAACCGTTCGCTTTTTGCCCAGCAGCCGCCGTCGCCGTGCCCACTGTAAATGACGCGCGCTGCGCAAATGTTAAGAACGGCAGCAACAGCAGCACCGCTGCATGCGCGAGTAAGAAACGAAATGTGCGAAGCATGGAGCCTCCTTGGAGCGAGTGAGCATAACGCGAGCGAAGGGGATCGGCAACTGGGGTTGCTGAATGGCGTTCACTGCGGGATTGAAACGAAACGGGGCGCGGACGCGCTGGTGCAGTGATAAGAATTCTGCCGCTGGGAGATCTTTCCTCCGGGAGTATCACATGATTCTCGACCGAAGAAAGTTTTTGAGAACCGCCGCAGCGACGGCCTTCGGCAGCGTGGCTGCGTTCGATTTAGTTGCGGACGCAACCATTCCGGGTTCCTTCGATTTTGTTTTCTTCACGGACACGCACATCGAACCGGAACTCGAGGCGCCACACGGCTGCACCCTATGCTATAAGAAAATCGCGGCGCTCAAACCGGAGTTCGCCATCATGGGCGGCGACCACGTCTATGACGCAACATCCGTAGGCGCCGAACGCGCCAACACGGTTTTCGATCTTTACAAAAAAACCGAGCAATCGCTGCAAATGCCCATTCATCACGCGATCGGCAATCACGATCCCTTCGGCATCATCGCGAAGAGCGGCGTGCCGTCGAGCGATCCCGTATACGGAAAGAAAATGTACGAGGATCGCATCGGAAAAACGTACTACTCCTTCGATCACAGGGGCTATCACTTCGTGGTGCTTGATTCCATTCAGCCGACGGAAGACCGCTTGTGGGAAGCGCGTATCGATGAAAATCAAATGAGCTGGGTCGCGGAGGATCTCAAAAGCACGGGCGCGGACACGCCAGTGGTCGGCGTCGTTCACGTCCCGCTCGTCACCGCTTTCGGCACATTCGCCGCCGCGACAATTCGTACCGGCAGCAAATACAACATGCTCACGGTCGCCAATGCGCCGCAAGTACTCGCCTTGTTTGAAGGACATAATGTCATCGCCGTGCTACAAGGCCACACCCACGTAAACGAAATCGTGGAATACAAAAACACAAAGTTCAATACCAGCGGCGCCGTCTGCGGAAACTGGTGGCACGGTCCGCGCATGGGCGTTCCCGAAGGGTTCACCGTCGTCAGTTTGCGCGAAGGCAAGATCATCACGCGCTACGAAGCGTCCGGCTTTCAAAGCGTGGACGTCCGAGAAAAATTCTGAAGCCACAGATGCGAATTGCAACTATTCCTGAATGTTGCATCTGGAGCAAATCGTTCCAAAGAATAATCTTTCTGGAC
>DATEWL010000235.1:0-4397 GCA_035258025.1 Candidatus Acidiferrum sp.
CCCCATCGGCTGGGGTTTTGCCATCGTTAACTTTGTCTGGTGGATCGGTATTGGCCACGCCGGGACGCTCATCTCCGCTATTCTCTTTTTGCTCAACCAGAAGTGGCGCACCTCGATTAACCGTTTTGCCGAAGCGATGACCCTCTTTGCCGTGGCTTGCGCCGGCATCTTTCCTCTTATTCACACCGGCCGTCCCTGGTACGCGTTCTGGATGTTCCCGTATCCCAGCGTGATGGGGATCTGGCCGCAATTCCGCAGCCCGCTCATCTGGGACGTTTTTGCCGTCTCCACCTACGGCACGGTCTCCCTGCTCTTCTGGTTTGTGGGTTTGATTCCCGATCTCGCCACGCTGCGCGACCGTTCCACAACCAAGGTTAAACAGATCATTTACGGAATGCTGGCGCTGGGTTGGCGCGGCTCCGCGCGGCACTGGCAGCGTTATCAGTCCGCGTATCTGCTTCTTGCTGGCCTGGCCACGCCGCTGGTGCTCTCCGTTCACACCGTGGTGAGCTTCGATTTCTCGGTTGCCATCGTCCCCGGCTGGCACACCACGATTTTTCCGCCCTACTTCGTCGCGGGCGCCATCTATTCCGGTTTTGCGATGGTTCTGACGATTGCGATTCCCCTGCGTAAAGCCTACGGCCTTGAAGATTTCATCACCATGCGCCATCTCGAAAACATGGCCAAAGTGATGCTGGCCACAGGGTTGATCGTTGCTTACGGCTATTTCTTCGAATTCTTTATGTCGCTTTATAGCGGCAACAAGTTTGACGTTTTCCTTGTCAACCAGCGGCTGCACGGTCCATACGCTCCGTTCTACTATGCATTGATCCTCTGCAACATTCTGATTCCGCAACTGCTGTGGTTTCAGAAGATGCGCACCAACGTGGTCGTTCTTTTTCTCATGTCCATCATCGTAAACGTGGGAATGTGGCTGGAACGGTTCGTTATCATTGTCATCAGTTTGACGCGGGATTTCATGCCCTCCGCGTGGGGCCGTTACAATCCCACGATTTGGGATTGGGCCACGTTCATTGGCACGATGGGCATGTTCGTCATGTTGATTTTCCTGTTCGTTCGCGTACTGCCGGCGATTTCCATAGCTGAGATGCGCGAATTGGTGGCGGAAACGTCCGAGGAACACAAGTGATAGCGCACCGGTCACACATTTACGGCGTGATTGGCGAGTTTGAAAAGCCGGAGCAGCTCGTTCATGCCGCTACGAGAATTCGCGAGGCGGGCTACCGCTACTATGAATGCTACACTCCGTTTCCCGTGGAAGGCATGCCGGAAGCCATGGCTATGCGCCGAAACGACGTCCCATTGATCACCCTCATCGGCGGCCTATTCGGCGGGCTTGGCGGCTTTGGTTTCCAATACTGGGTGAACGTCTACGCATATCCTCTAAACATCGCCGGGCGCCCGCTCAATAGCTGGCCGGCATTCATTCCGGTCACGTTTGAGATGACCATTCTCTTTGCTTCACTCTCCGCTGTGCTTGGAATGCTCGCGCTCAACGGCCTGCCTCAACCTCATCATCCGATTTTCAATGCGCACCGTTTCACGCATGCCTCGACGGACCGCTTCTTCGTCTGCATCCAGGCCCGCGACAAGAAATTTAACCTCGCGGAGACCGCGCGATTTCTGCAAGGGCTTAACGCGCATCACGTTTCCGAGGTGCATGATGACTAGCACCTCGCGCATCATTCTCGGGTTGTGCGCGGCCATGCTTACCGTCGTGGCAGGTGGCTGCCAGATTCGGCAGGATATGGCCGACCAGCCCAAGAACACGCCGCTTTCGCCCAGCCCGTTCTTCGACGACGGCCGCTCGGAGCGTCCATTGGTCGAAAACACCGTGGCGCGCGGCTCAATCGCGGATGAAGACTTGTTCGTTCCCAAGGAATCGAATGCGTTCCCGCTTCCGCTGACGCCGGAGCTGCTCAATCGTGGCCATGAGCGCTACAGAATCTTCTGTTCACCCTGCCACGGCATGCAGGGCGACGGCAACGGCATGGTCTCGATGCGCGGGATGAAACATCCGCCGAGTTTTCATGATGCGCGCTTGCGGCAGGTTCCCAATGGTTACATCTTCGATGTAATTACTAACGGGTTTGGCGGCATGCTCAGCTATTCCACGCAAATTCCACCGGCCGACCGCTGGGCCATCATCGCTTATGTCCGGGCGCTCCAACTCAGCCGCAACGCGCCGGTTTCCGAACTTCCGCCCGATGTGCGGTCGAAATTGCCTGGAGGAGGCACCACGAAATGACCGCGCAGGACTACATGGCGCCCGAAAGCGTCGGCCGCCTGCAGCAACGCGCATCCGTGGCGGGCATTGTGGGCCTCGTGGCCTGCGGTATCTGTTTCTTTTTTTACGGCGACCAATACGCCGACCGTTTTTTCCATTCCTATTTGATTGCTTTCATGTTCGTTCTCGGATTGTCGCTGGGGTCGCTCGGCCTTTTGATGCTGCAGCATCTTACCGGCGGTCACTGGGGCATCATGACTCGGAGGCCGCTCGAATCCGCCACTCGTGTGCTTCCGCTCGTGGCCGTTTTCTTCCTTCCCATCGCCATTTTTGGGATGAAGCATCTTTATAAAGAGTGGCTCGACGCCCCGCAGACGGGCGAGGGATCGCTTTCTGACCTCCAAAAGTCGTATCTCACTACCAACGGATTCCTCATTCGCGCGGTGATTTACTTTGCCGTCTGGCTTGTGCTGGTTTATGTCTTCAATCGCTGGTCGAAAGAACAAGATGCAAACCGCGAAGATCGCGGGCTTCGCCGCCGGATGAAAATGCTTGCGGGTCCCGGAATCATTCTTTATGTCTTCGTCATGACTTTCGCGGCGATTGACTGGGTTATGTCGCTCTCACCTCATTGGGCCTCGACGATTTACGGTTTCCTCTTTGTCATCGGACAGTTGATCTCTTCCATGTCGCTCATGATTGCCGTCCTTGTGCTCCTCTCACGGACCGCGCCTCTCGAAGGTGTCATCCAGAGCCGCCACTTGCACGACCTGGGCAAGCTTCTGCTGGCTTTCGTGATGCTGTGGGCCTATTTCGGTTTCTCTCAACTCCTCATCATTTGGTCCGGCAATCTACCCGAGGAGATCACTTTCTATCGCTCGCGGCTTTACGGAGGCTGGGGAGTCGTAGCGGTTCTCGTCCTGATCTTTCACTTTTTCGTACCGTTCTTTTTTCTTTTGCCGCGCGACGTCAAGCGTAGCGCCAAGCTGCTGCCCAAAATCGCGATGTGGCTGATCTTCATGCGCCTCGTCGATCTTTTTTGGCTCACGCGCCCGGAGTTTACGTCGAACGCCATTCCGGGTTTGATGGACATTGCGGCCATTCTGGCGCTGGCGGGAATCTGGTTTGCCGTCTTTGCGAGAAACTTGAAGGCCTTGCCGCTTCTGCCGCTGGGCGATCCTAAACTTGAAGAGGCTATTGAGGTTCATGAGTACTGAGCATCACAACACGGGCCAGCCGGGCGATCCGCCGCCGACAAACACCGACGTCGCGTTTGAGTCGTCGGACATCGACACGCGTACGATTTTGGCGTACCTGTTCTACCTGGCGATATCGGTCGCGGCCGCGTTCCTTGTTAGTGTTTATGTGTTCCGATTCACCACAACGCTCGCTGTCGATTCCCGAACACCTCCGCCTCCCGTTCGCAAGGGTGTTGGGCCGACCGTGCCGAGTGCGCCGTACTTGCAAGGCGCTCCTTACTCTCCCGACGATGGGCAGCTGGATCTGCGGAATAAACGGGCGGAAGACGAAGCGGCAAACGACAAATATGGTTGGATCGACCAGCAAGCCGGTATCGCGCAGATTCCGGTGGACGAAGCGATGAAAATTATCGTCGCCAAGGGTTTGCCGGGCGCGGCTGCTCCGGCCGCGGAGAAGAAACAGTAAGATCATGAACTGGACGCGTCTCATCTCCGGAGTTTTCGGACTGCTGCTAAGCGCCAGCGCGGCAATGGCTCAAGCTGTGCCGAGCAGTACTGGCCCAGCGGCGCAGAATATGCCTGCCGTGCTGCAAAACGTAGGCTTCGAGCCGCCGCTCAATGCGCAATTGCCCCTCGATCTCGCTTTCCGCGACGAGACCGGTCGCAACGTCCAGCTCCGCCAATACTTCACGCAGAAGCCGGTTCTCCTCGCTCTCGTCTATTACGGTTGTCCCATGCTCTGCAATCAGACCGAGCAGGGAGTTGTGGGCAGTCTGCGCATGCTTTCGTTTAATCCCGGCCGGGACTACGAAGTGGTTTTCGTCAGCTTCGATCCGCGCGAAAGTCCAGACATGGCGGCCCAGAAAAAAGAATCGGCCATGACGCATTTCCGGCGCCCCGAGACGGCCAGCGGCTGGCATTTCCTAACTGGGTCGAAAGCCTCCATCGAT
>DATEWL010000236.1:0-3701 GCA_035258025.1 Candidatus Acidiferrum sp.
AGCCTCGCACACGCGGCCACCATCGACCCACGTTCTGGCAATACTGTTCGTAGTCCTCCCCGAATTTCCCGCGTAGAGTTGGCTCCTCATAAAAGAACACGAACAGATGTATGGCGAGGGCAACCGCGGCGACGGCTGCAATCGCGGCTATACTGGCATGTCCGAATACAATCCACAGCCCAATCCAGCCCGCTGCGAAGCCCTCGTACATGGGGTTTCGCACGTGGCGGTAGAAACCCACCACAACCAATCGTTGCGGCGGCGCGACCGGAGCCGGTGTGCCCCGTCCCGTCCACCCGAAGTCCCATATGCAACGCAGGGCGACAGCGAATCCCAGCACCGAAGGAAGCGCCGCCAGCCATCGCCAGCGTGCCGCCCCTGCGATTTCTATGCTGAAACCGAGCCATCTCGGCAGCAGCCAGAACCACAATGAGAAAAACGCCGCACCCACCGCCATGGACGCCAACGCGGTTGGTAATCGCTCTCCCTGCGCAACCACTGGAATCTTCCCAGACTGTGCGTTTGTCATAAGCCCCCCTATTACGCTTAGATTTTCTACTCCGAGACTCCTGCGACTCGATTGAAGAATCCGATCAAATATTTCCAGGCAAGGTAGTAAAAGATCACCACGGCTATAAATGCCAGCGCGAGGTGTACGTAGTGAATCTCCACCACACCGAAACAGAGCAAGCCATGGGCGGTGGCTTCCAGGAAGCCCAGGCCGCGAGCGAGGAAGAATCCCGCAGGCGCTAGGAGGAAAGGAAGAATCGCGCCGTGGAGCCCCAAGGGCAGGTGCGTGTGCGGCCGCGAGGCCAAATGCAGTATGTTCCAAACGCCGAACAGATTGGGAACGATTGCCATGGGAAAAATGATGACCCGCTCCACCGGGACGGGCACCTGATAAACAAATCGCGCGATGCTGAATAGCGTCAGAATGACCAGCAAAAGCGGCGTAGGCACCGCGATTCCTGCCATGTAAGCACGCAGATACGGATGGTTGTTCATAAGGAGGCTCCCTCTTACAGGTGGTACGCGAACACGAGAATCAATTGCGGGAAAAACAGAAACACGCTGACGCTCAGGCCAATCAACACCCAGTCGTACCAGGGCACACGTGCCGGGCGGGCGTCAAATTTGCGCAGCACCGCTGGCCAAAGGTCCCGGCGGAGTTCCGTGTTCACCTGGGAAAACGATTGCTTCAGAGCTTCTCGAATCTGGCGGTCGTCGTGTTCGGTCATTTCCTTACCCTCATGTGATGTGCTTTCACTCAGGGCTGACCCCGAGCTGCTTCAATCGCTTGCGCAAGATGCGAACCGCGCGGAAGACACGCAGCTTCACTGCACCAACAGATGTTCCCAAGGCATCGGCAATTTCGTCGTAGGGCCGCTCTTCGACAAGCGCCAGCGTCGCCGCCACTTGTAGCTTGGCCGGCAGGCCGCGAAATGCCTGCTGAATCTTCTCCCGCGTCTCCCTCTGGACGAGTTGATCGGGCATAGGTGGCCCTGCGGGATCTGAGAGCAAACTCTGTTCCGGCCGTTTGCGCCGGAGATGGTCGATCGCCAGGTTGGTGGCGACCCTCCGCGCCCACGCGGCGAAGTTTCCATCCGGCCGAAACGAATGGCGCGCCCGGTAAATCCGCCAGAGGGTCTCCACGGTCAGATCTTCTGCAATACCCGGATCGCGTACGATTCGCACAATCCAGGAATAGATATCGCCCTGGAACTGTCGGACCACTGTCTCAAACGCATCGATCTCGCCAAGCGCAAATCGTCGGAGCAGATCCATGTGCTTCTCTACTATCCATTACGGGGCTGGAAAGGGCGGGTTACAAGTTTTTTCGAAGCTAACCCTAAAGCGTGGAAAGACAAGGAAGAGACAGACGCGCTGATTCGAACAAAGAACTGTCTACTGTCTATTGATGGAGTGTCGCAGCTTCACATCTGCGGAACGCATTCCATGTGGATCATGGCGTACTCAGAGGTTGTGCGTCTCCACTCACGCGACATGGGACCATCCCTGCGAACCACTTTTCACTCGGCGTGAACGGCCTTCTGCTGGCTAACATTTTGGCCGTCGCCACTTTTCAACTTGCTGAAAATGACGGTAGATAGAATTGTGAACAGGCCAAGTACAAGCAATGCTTCGTGCACCCCGTGAATCATTTCCGCAGGATTTGAATGCACGCGCGGTACGAATAACGCCGTCGCCAGCCCCGCTGACGCCACTCCAAAACTAATGGACATTTGCTGCATCGTGCTCGCAATCGAGCTCGCGCTGCTTGTCTCCTCTTCCGTCACGTCGGCATACACAAGCGTATTCATGCTCGTATACTGCAGCGAAGTGAACGCCCCGTAGCAAAACGCCTGAACCACGATCGCCCAGACTGGTGTGTGTTGCCCAATGGTCGCAAACAACAAAAGAAGTAGGCCAAGAACAATAGTGTTTGAAATCAGCACTCCGCGGTAGCCGACGCGGTTCAAAATCTTCGGCAACAGGAATTTCGTGCTCATGGAGGCGAGCGCTTGCGGCATGATCAGCAGCCCAGACTGAATCGGCGTGAATCCCAAACCGACCTGGTAGAGCAATGGCAAGAGAAACGGCACTCCGCCGATCCCCAGTCGCGTGAAAAAACTCCCGCTCACCGCTGCGCTGAACGTGCGAATGCGAAACAGGCTTAGGCGCAACAGTGGGAATTCAATCTCCCTGGCGTGAAATAGGTAGCCGCCGATAAGCGAAAGAGAAACCGCCAGGAGTCCCAGAATTTCGACTGTACTCAGCGTATGCTCTCCGAATATCTCCAGCACGTACGACAGCAGCGCGATTCCGGAGCCAAACAGAATGAGCCCCACAATATCGAGCGGGTGAGTTTTCTCGCGATAATCCGGCAAATGCAGATAGACCATCAACAACCCGATGAGCCCGATAGGAATATTCACGAAAAAAATGAATCGCCAGTGCAAGTATCCGACGATCAGCCCGCCTGCAATCGGCCCAAGCATTGGACCGACCAAAGCTGGGATGACCACAAAACTCATCGCGCGAATGAGCTCGGACTTCGCAAACGTTCGAACCAGCGTGAGACGGCCCACCGGCACCATCATGGCTCCGCCGCAACCCTGCAAAATGCGGCAGGCTACCAGCAAATGAATGTTGCTGGAAATGCCGCAAAGAAAAGACCCCAGCGTGAAAAGCCCAATCGCCGCAGCAAACACGCGCCGCGTTCCGAACCGGTCCGCCATCCACCCGCTGATCGGTATAAAAACCGCCAGACTCAATGTATAGCTCGCCAGTACGGACTTCATGCTGAGCGGAGTCACCTTCAGCGCCTCTGATATGGCCGGCACCGCCGTATTCAAAATGGTCGTATCGAGCGATTCCATAAAAAACGCCACGGCCACCAGCCACGGCAAAAGCCGCTTGCTCGAAGCGGACGGCGCGGCTGGAACCGAAGCGGAGTTCGTGGGATCGACCGGAGTTGTAGCCATGGATTGAGGCAACTACTCTACTAACGAATCACAATCTTTGCGCGCCGCAGATAGCGTAGCGCAAAGTTCTATGCAATTTCGGGCCGCGCGGAACCGCCAAGTGGGACAGACTTCAGTTTGTCTCTTCTCTCGCCCTCAAACCATTGCTCAAGCGTTTCATCTGCCTAGCTAATAATCACTTGTACAAAAGCGACACCCATTCTCTTTCTCTTCGCT
>DATEWL010000237.1:0-2656 GCA_035258025.1 Candidatus Acidiferrum sp.
GGTCTGTATCCCCGCCGCCTTGAACGCAGGTCCCAGGTGATCTTTGATGAATAGTGCTTGCTCGTAGGCCTCCATCAACATGCTCGGCGTATTTTTGTCATTCAACGGCTCGTTCTGAATGGTGATGGCGTCGATGTTGACGCCTTCCGCCTTCATCCCCTGGATGTATTTCACGAAATAGTTTGCATAAGCGCCGTAATAATCAGTCTTTAGTTTTCCTCCCTTCGCATCGTTATTTGCTTTCATCCAGGCTGGCGCCGACCATGGCGATCCAAGTATTTGAATTTCCGGGTTGATCGTCAAGATCTCTTTCAGGATGGGAATGAGTTCGGCTCGATCTGGCGCCAAACTGAATTTGGCCAGCGTGAGATCGGTCTCACCCGCAGCCAGATCGTCGTAAGAAAAAACATGATCATTCAGGTCGGATGAGCCAATGCTGATCCGCAGATAGCTGATACCGATACTCTTGCCGTCCACCGCGAAAAGCTCTTTGAGTAGGGCCGCTCTCTTTGCCGCCTCCATGTGCGCAAGGTGCTGGGCACTTCCTCCGGTCAACGCAAATCCAAACCCGTCGATAGTTTGAAATGTTTTCTGGTCATCGATCTCAAGGGTGGGCTCTTCACTCGTCGCCTTGGAGAATCGCAATAGCGGTTTCTGAAACTCAAAGAGTGCTGACTTGTCGCCGTTCGTCAGCCACACCTGAACCTGTCCGCTCTCTTGAGACTGAAGCGCTGCAGACGCGACCGCCAATACGCACACCAACAAACAAATGACGATTCCTTTTTTCATGCCGCTCCTCCGCAGAGAGCCTCGAGCCGGTATTGCGCTGATGAGCATCCGAGTCGAGCAAGAGTATGTCAACCCCAGCTCAAACCGCTAACCAGACCAGACGGAAACGGTTATGCCACAGCAGAACATCCCGTGATATTGTGCGTCGGAGCCGATTCCCGCAGGAGGATGAATGATGCAAAGGCGTGCGTTCATGAACTTTACGGCCAGCGCCGCGACGGCACTGGCCTTGCATCCGCTGGCGCGTGCCGCGGAGCAAGTACAGAAAACTCCCGTCCTGTATCCTGATCCAGCGGTCGAAGTGATTGACCCACGTTTCGCAAAATACAAAGTCGGCAATGCGGCTATCGAGCGCCTTTACACCGGCACGCGCTGGGCGGAAGGCCCCGTCTGGTTTGGCGATGGCCGATATCTTCTTTTCAGCGACATTCCCAACAACCGGATCCTGCGATGGCTTGAGGACACGGGAGAAGTCAGCGTTTTTCGCAGCCCATCGAATTTCAGCAACGGAAATTACCGCGACCGCCAGGGCCGGCTGCTGACTTGTGAGCACGACTCGCGCCGGGTGACGCGCACCGAATACGACGGTACGATCACCGTGCTGATGGACAGCTATCAAGGCAAAAAACTAAACGCGCCAAATGATCTAACCGTCCACTCTGATGGAGCCATCTGGTTTACCGATCCGGGCTACGGCATCATGTCGAATTACGAAGGCCACAAGGCCGCCTTCGAGCTGGCCGCCAACGTTTACCGGCTCGATCCAAAAACGCATGAAGTCACGGTCGTGGCCACGGACATGGATAAGCCCAACGGCATCTGTTTCTCGCCCGACGAAAAATTGCTGTACATCGTTGACACCGGCGTTCCAAAACATCCCACTGACCCGCACCAGATTCGTGTTTATGACGTAGTCGATGGTGTGCGGCTGAAGAATGGCCGCATGTTTGCTGACATGTCGCCGGGCAATTCGGATGGAATTCGCTGCGATGTGGACGGCAACGTGTGGTCCGCCGCGGGATGGGCGGGAGAGGGATACAACGGCGTGCACGTCTTCGCGCCCGACGGCAAGATCATTGGCAAAATTCATTTGCCGGAATCGTGCGCGAATCTCTGCTTCGGTGGCGCGAAGAAAAACCGCCTGTTTATGGCCGCGAGCCAATCTTTGTATTCCGTGTACGTGGGAACCGAGGGCGCGCAGTTGCCCTGACAATGCCATTTCGGCTGGCTGCCAAATAACCTGCGTGCTTTTTTGTCAACTCTGGAAAACTTTTCGGAATAAACGAATCATCTCCGCGAAGGACAAGTCTGTCGCTTCAGGATCGAACCGCGGGCCTTCATCGCGCGTGAAGGCGTGCTCCGCCGCATAAAGCAGCGTGTTATAGCGCGTGCCGGAGCTTCGCAGCGCGCGATCGATTGTTTCGCGTCCCGCGTTGGGAACGTGCGGGTCTTTTGTCCCGAAGATCATCAAGAGTTCACCGCGAATCTCTTTTGCGCGCGCCAATGATCCCGCATCCGCGTCTTGGCCAAGCTTACCGTCATGGATGCCTGTGCCGTAGTAACAGACGGTTGCGCGGACGTCGGGCTGGAACGCAGCGCGGAACGCGAGGTGGCCGCCGATGCAGAAACCGACGACGCCGATTTTCCCGCGCCCGACCTTCGGATGTTTGGAAAGCCAGTCCAGACCTGCGCGGCAATCCTCATCGAAATGCGCTACCGGAGTCTTCGCGGCGTCTTGCTGGCCGCGAGTGCGTCCAGCGTCATCAAACGGAATCGCCGTTCCCGGCGGCTCGATGCGGCGGTAAATTTCCGGGGCAGCGGCGACAAATCCATACCCCGCCAGCCGCACGCAGAAGCGTAGCAGCGG
>DATEWL010000238.1:0-5062 GCA_035258025.1 Candidatus Acidiferrum sp.
GCGACGTCCTTGAACGTGCCGTCGTGCATATTTCGATACAGCGCGTTCTTCGCGCCTTCCTTGCTGCTCGTGACATAGATGTCCGGCCATCCGTCGCGATCAAAGTCCACGATCGAGACGGCCGCGCCCATCGAAGCAACTTGCGGCATGATGTGGTTCAATCGAGGGTCGAGCATGGGTGCTTCATGAACAAAACTCACCCCCGCCGCGCGCGAAACCTCCTGCAAATAGAAACCATGGCGAGCCAGCGCCGTCTGGAGGTCCAGTTTCGTTTTCGTTTCATCATGTCGCGCTGCAAAGCGCTTGATGATTAGGGGAGAGATCACCAGGCCCACAAAGACGACTGCCAGAATAATTCTTGCTGCGATGCTTTGCTTCACTTGGGCGGCGCGCTCCTGAGGGAATTCTGAAATACGTCTGGAGTGACGTAGCGCGTGTGATAGTTCTCCCAGTCCTCCGGATGCTGGCGATAGACGTACTCATCTTCCAAGCGTCCGGGGCGCTCGACATATTCTTGTTTTGCGTGGTATGGCAACGGCAATACGGTCTTTGAAAAGGTCGAGTTAAAGTCGCCGTCTTTGATCCATCCGTCGCCGACGAGAATAAAGTCGCGGAGCCAGCCTGTGGGCGGTGGGGGTTGTTCGGCGAATCGCAGCGACATCTCGTCACCGGAGTTGACGATCACATAGCGATCGTCAACGCGATTCAGCAGCTCGCGCACATCACCGTATCGCGTGTAGTAACCGATCAAATCGCGCCAGCGTTGTTTCGTGCCAAGAATCTGATAATAGTCAGGCACTTCCGGTGCTCCTGCATCTGGCCGATCGATTGTCGAATAACCGCGGTAATGCAAGTCCGCAGCTTCGGCGTCCAGCGTCTGTGTTTCCACCTGAGCGCCGGGATCACCAGCCGCCCACTCGATACAATCCCAATAGATTTCCAGATTCGTTCGCAAGCGCACCTTGCGCGGAGTTCCCGGGCGGAAGACATTCGTCAGGTTGAAAAGGACCGTCTTTTTTCGCCCCGCAGGAAAACCGAGATTCGATTGAGCTGCGGTCCATCCGCCGCGACCATCGGGAACTTCAACGCTCATGCCTTTGGCATGCCAGCGACTCCCTTGCGTGATGGCCACGTTCAAGGACGATTCGGTGTCATGAATGGAGCCTTGTGCAATCAAGTAGAGCGGACCGCTCTTCGGAGCATCGTCGCCAAGATCGATTTCGATGTAATGATCGCGCGTAATTCCCTGGTACTGGCCGCGGCCAAAAGAATCGAGCGCTCGACCATCCAACGTGCTGACGATGTCCGTGACGTCCTTGCCGTTGTCGTCGGTGGCGCGGGCAATCTTGTGCGGAGTGGCTACCGTAGTAAAACCAAGCTTCGCGGGTGGAATAACGAATCGTTCGTCGACGTAGATTTCCGTGCCAGCGGGATGGTCGACTGTCATCAGCGCGATACGATCGTAGTAGTAGACCTCCCAAAGCTCCGCCGTAATGCGAAGGTCGTAGTAACCGTCATGCGGAACAAGCTGATCGCGGCGAATCTTGTACCACTCGCCGGTAGCTGCGATTTTCGCTGAGCCCAGCGTATTGATGCGCAGCCCAATCGCGGATCCCCAGGGCACCGCATCTTTGATGAATTCCATCTTCGTGCCATTCCACGCGAAAAGAAATGGACAGGAAGCTTTCAACCGCTGTTCGGTGACAACTTCCTGGTCCGCTTTCACCCCAAATTCAGCGCGAACAGTGCCGTTCGGCCAAACCACACGCACCACTTCCGCGCTCGTCTGGTTGCCAAGACCAAAGTGAAGCTGCGGCCCGTTGATGGGCTGTTTCTGAACCAGCAGGCCTGATCGAATCTCGATCTCTCCGCCAACACCAAAGGGATTAATACGCTGATCACCGACGGCCTGCTTCGCATGGGGACGAACCACTTGCCAGTGATAGTTCTTCGAACCATGATTCATGCCTTGCACTGGCTTGCCGTTCGAATCGAAGCCGAGCAAATCAAGCCGTCCATCGGCGCTCACGTCCGCGATATCAAGAATTGTACTAGGCCCAGCCGCTTGCTCCAGAAGCGTGAATTTCGATGCAGCATCCCCAAGCCAAATCAGCGGTGCAATTGCGGGTTGCCCGGTAGTCGAGGTAACGGGACTCAGAATCAGGTCAAGCGCACCGTTGTTGTCGAGGTCGGCGACTTCCAATCTAACCTCGCCCGCCAAATTGGTCGCAGCATTCGGAATGCGCACCAGTGGCGTAACGTTCCACCCGCTCGTCTCATGGAAGGAGACGCTGACGATATCCCCACTCGACTCAACGGCAAGCAGATCGAGAACGCCGTCATTGTCGGTATCAGCCACGCCAAGCGCTTTAACCGTCGGCAAATTCGCCGGAAGCGCAACTTCGCGAAATTGACCTTGACGCTCGTTGTGAAAAATATGAAGCCGGCCAGCGCCATCAACAATGGCTGCGTCGGCGTTGCCATCTGAATTGAAATCTGCCCAAGCGAATGCCCGCACTCCCGATATACCTGGGAATGGTTGAATCACGGTAAAGGTGTTGTCGCCGTTGTTTCGCAGGACTTGCGGAACACCATCTTTCTTTCCAAGAACAATGTCCAGGTCGCCGTCGGCCTCAATGTCTACGGCCCAAGCTCCGGTATAGAAGGCATTAGTAATACTCTTGGGCAGCTTGGTGTTTGCAGTGACGTCGGTGAATTTTTCGGGAGCATCTTGCCGCATGAGACGCACGCCGCCTGCACCAGCAAGTACCAGGTCCGTTTTAAAATCATAGTTAAAATCAATCTGCAAGATGCCTTCAGGAAGCGGTGCTGCGCCAGACGAACCACCAGGAAACGGGAATTTCGCTCCGGTGGACAAGCGCACTTCGTGACCGTTCGCCTGAGCGATCACCGGAGCCCCTGCACTCCCAAGCGCAACCGCTCCGATCCATGTCCAAGTAGCGTCATCGCCATTCGAAACCGGCTTTAGGTCAAACGCAAGCGAAGTGTCCGCAGGCGCGGGAGCGAAGTCCGGCGTTTCCAGTCGCAAGAAATGAGTGAACGGTTCCGCTTCCTCACCCGGTGGCGCCTTTAACACCGCGAGGCTCTCGCGAAATTCCGGAACGCGCATGAGAGTGTTGTGCAGAAAGGTCGTTCGTGTCGCAGCCGTGCGAGGATTAGGGCCATCGGCTGCCGCCTGGGCGGCGGATAGTTGCGCTTTCACTTCGGGAGGCCAATTCGTAGAACGCGCCGTGATCTGCGCCAGCATTGATTTCAGCGTCGCGGTGTCTCCGGTCTTGGCTGCAACCCGAGCGAGTTCGAGTTGTGCGGCCAGATTGTCAGGCTGAGCCATTAGAATCTTTTGAATCAAGCGTTGATACTCTGCGTCGCTGTTCGCGTCGCCCTGGCGTTCCACCTCTTCCGCGAGTTGGTAGGTGGCGCGATAGTTGCTTGGATTGATTTCAATGGCTTTGCGCCAATCAGCAATAGCGTTTGCTGAATTTCCACGATTGCTCTCCAAAAGTGCTAGCAGCTGATAGATTTGATCGTTATCGGGGGCAAGACTGCGAGCCCGCTCGATCCGTTGCGCGGCGACATCCAATTTCCGCTGGCGAAGCGCCAGAACACCCCAGTTCGCCCAACCGGCGGGCTCCCCTGGCACAAGGGTGGTCAGTTCAGAAAGCTTACTCTCGGCGTGGACATCGTCACCTACTTGCAAGGCAGCGAGTCCTATATAAAACGAGGAGACTGCCTCCGCGTATTCCTTCGAAGATTTCCGAGGGAGCTTCGTGCCAGAGTTACATGCACACATGCCCAAGCTCAACGCGCCGCAAAGAAACAGGAGGGTGACGCGCCGCATGCACAAAGGCGGTGAAATGCAGTGACATGCAAACGCTCCGCGGACCACCACAGCAACAAGTTTGGCTCTGGTCCGTAACATTAACCCTCTTCGTCGCTTCCTGAAAAGAAATGCCACATTGATTTGTTCCTAAGTCTTTCACGCAGAAAGCGCAACAGCAAAATCTCACGAAGCCTGTTGCGCTCGAACTTTTCGCAGACGTCGGCGCTTCGTGATGGCCGTAACCCACAAAAAGCCAACTCCTAAAAACGGCAGAAGATACAGTAACAAGTCCCATCGTCCAAAACCGGGAGGTGTCGCCTCAACTTTCGAAACGGCTTCGCCGCCACCCGCCGAACTGGAAAGAATAAGTCGTACTCTCCAGAACTCCTGTTGATCAAACTGCACTTCTGTCTTGTATTCAACCTGCCCACGCAAATTCTCCAACCATGCCGGATAAACGACCTCGGCCAGCCTGCCGCTTATGGGTTGTACGCCGACCTGAACTTTCAGGTCTTTAGGAATGGTTCCACCAGGCAAAGGATCTATCATTACGAAAAAAAAACCAGTGCCAACGTCCGGATGCGTCCAAAGCGAAATAATGCAGGGCCCCACACGCTGGTCAGTGATGATCGGAAAAGGCGGACCGTTGTGTGCTTCCGAGCGCGGGGCAAAGAGCATCGCTAGCAAGCTTGTCTCAGCACAAACGAGCAACACACGCAACACTCTATAATTTCCTCTTCTCCTCATCCTAGACTCTATTCGCACCATCAGCCGCCCATCAGCATTGCGCGCATCTCCATGGGCTGAAACATTAGCCAGACTGAAGCCAATCCAACCAGCAAGCAAACCCCAGCCCAAGGAACAAAAGCACGCATCGGCTGGGTGGCGCAATCCTCTTGCGCCAGGTTATGCACGACGATAAGCGAGCCCGCAAATCCCAGCAATAAGAATCCCAATTCAATCGGCTGAACAAAGCGTGTTGGCAAACCAGTCCATGTCCAAAGCGGCGCGCCCAAAAAATGCGCACCGAGACTGGCAAGGGCCGCTTGGGTGACCGGCACGATGGTGAGAATTCCCGTGAAGAAATGGAAGCCGTAGTGGGCCAGCCACATTCCAAATCCCAGAGGAACGAGCGTGTAGCTGTAGCGCACGGCCAGCGGAATGAGCGCCAATTTGCTGCCCCCCATTGCGCGCGTCAGCAAAGAAGCTGCGCCGAGCAAG
>DATEWL010000239.1:0-2569 GCA_035258025.1 Candidatus Acidiferrum sp.
CGCCCACTCCCAACTTGCCCGGCGTCAAGTCGACCCTCTCGACGCGTACCACGTGGCCCGTGCATCGCCATTCGGTCAACGGCTCGTCCGTGATTTCTTCTGGCATATCTAGAAGGATTTCCAGCGTTTCACCTTCGCGGATCGCCGAATTTGTCGCGAAGTAAACCCCGTTCTGAGAAAGATTGAGCGATTCAGCCCACTCTTCAGGCGCCGCGGATTTCCAGATGCGCACCAGCAGTGGAGTCTTAAGGCAAAGACGGCGGGACAGACGGCGGTTCAAACTGGCGATTTTCATAATGGTCTCCGTGCACCAAGGCGAGGTATGGCACAGTGGGGAACTGCCAGGGGAGCATGAGTATAGCCGTCTTCGGATTCTGAGACTGTGCAATATTAAACAGCCTAGCCCGTCCCGTTGAAACAGTTGGCGCTGAACTCGGCACCTCCCCCGGTGCCAAAGCGAATTCGCGTCAGCTCAGAGTGGCCTGCGAGGATGCGGGTGAACGCTTTAGTCAAACGCCGAAATCGAAACCGTTCGGCATCCCCCACTTAGGGGTAAAGTTAATTCAACCGCGGCAGGTCGCCGCAACGGAGGGATATCCATGAAAGCTACGAATCAGTCTCTGAAGTTTCTGATCTTGATGTTTCTCTTCTCCACAGGCGTCACTCTCTTCACTGCCCGAGTGGCCGCCCAGGATGAAGGCTGGCAGATCATGCGAGCCGACTACGGCTTCAAAGCTCAACGTATCGATGTCACCGACATCCTGCGCGACCTGGTTTCGCGCGGTGGCGTGAACGGCCGGGTTGCCATCAACAATCAAACCATGGGCGGCGATCCGGCAGTCGGCCGAGACAAGTCTTTGCGCATTTTCGCGAGAAACCAGCGAAACGAGGAACGCGAATTCGACGTCAACGAAGGCGGCTTCGTCGATGCTCGTTTCTTCATCGTTCGGGGCCAGGATCGAGACGATCGCGCCCGCGATGACCGTCCCCGTGAGGATCGTGACCGCGGCGAGCATGACCGTGACCGTGGTGACCGCGGTGAGGCACGCGATCTGGTAATCATTCGAGGTTTCTATGGCGTGCAAGGAAGAACTGTCAACGTCACCGAACAATTGCGTGCCATGGTTCGCGATGGATTGTTGGCCGTTTGGGTGAACAACCAGAACTTCGGCGGCGATCCCGCCATTGGCGCGGACAAGGTCTTAATCGTTGTTTACAGCTCCCGTGGCCAAGAGCAAGCCACCGCCGTGAGGGAAGGGCAACGGCTCGTCATTCCGTAGCATCTCGCTTCTTTTTACGCCAAGCCGAACTCAAGCAGGGTGGATATGACGCGGGTGGCTGCGCGGCCATTCAGAACCAGTCGCTGCGATATGCCACCCACCAACTCGCGTAAACGATGGGAACGGTCGCAAAGACGGCCCACCAGAAGGGCAGCGCTAAATCCGCCGCCAGGCCCAATCCCGTGAATGTGAGCCAAAAAATCTTCTTCTGCACGATTTCATTTTAGCTGGAACTGACGTCGAAGAGGCGGCCACATCCGAAATGATTCCATAGTTGCAAATCGGTGATGCTTCAACTTTTCTTGTGGTCGAGCTCAGCCCATCGCGCATAAAGCTGGTCCACCGTCTTTCGTGCCTCGTCCAGTTGCAGAGAAGCACTGTGAAGCCGAGGCCCGTCGCTCGTGATGGCAGAATCTTGCAATGCAGCTTGTCGAGTGTGAAGTTCCTGCTCAGCCTCGGCAATCCGCTGTTCGATGCTCTCAAGTTCACGAGCTTCCTTGTAGGAGAGTTTCTTTTTCCCTGCGTGCAGAGGCGCCGCATCCGTAGCCGTTCGCAATCGGGCGATGGGCTCAGGGAGATTTGCCTTATCGCGCTCCTCCTGCTGCGATTCCTGCCAAACATCCCATTGCGAATAATCCGCGAATCGCTCGATCCCGCCCAATCCGTCGAATCCGAGAACAATCGTCGATACACGGTCCAGCATGTAGCGGTCGTGCGTCACCAATACCAGCGCCCCGCGAAACTCCAGCAAACTCTCCTCGAGTATTTCCAGCGTGGGAATGTCCAGATCGTTCGTTGGCTCGTCTAATAGCAAAACATCCGCCGGCTGCAGCATCAACTGAGCGATCAAAACGCGAGCGCGCTCTCCACCGGAAAGTTTTCCCACACGCCGGTTCAAATCTTCTCCGGTAAACAAAAATCTAGCCGCCCACGAAGCCACGTGAATCACTTGGTCTTGATAAATCACCGCATCGCTATCCGGTGCCAAGGCTCGCCGCAGCAGCAAGTCGGGATCAAGCTCGCGGTTCTGATCGAAATAAACCAAGCGCAGCGGTTCTGCTTTGCGAATCTTGCCCGCAAGAGGTTCCAGGTCGCCCCGAAGCAACCGCAGCAAGGTCGTTTTTCCGCTGCCGTTCGGCCCAACGAGCCCGACGCGCATTCCCGAAGTCACCGTAAAGTTTAGATTCTCGAACAGCACGCGATCGCCGACCGCGCCCGTCACTCCGTCCAGCTGAATCAGTTGCTTCGTCTGCCTGTTCGTCGACGTAAAATCAATTTGCGCCGTGGTC
>DATEWL010000240.1:0-2989 GCA_035258025.1 Candidatus Acidiferrum sp.
GGTCTGCCGACAAAGCTTGCGACCGGGACAACTGGTCGAGGTACGCCTTCGCCACAACCAACTTTGCAGGCCACTCTATTTTTTGCTGGTTCTGCACATTCAGCTCAGACACCTGAACCGTCTTCGCTGCGTCGATTTCGTTTTGTGTCAGAGACTTGGTCGGCGTCAGTTCGAAGATGTCCAGGCCGCGAGCAATTTCCGAACCGTAAATGTAGCCGTTGTACCAATACGCCGACCAGTCGCCGCCCAGCACGAGGACATTCGGATCAATCGGCCCGCGGTCGAAGTAGGCAATCTCGAAAGGATGCGCCGCGTCGGTGAAGTCCACAACGGAGATGCCGCCTTGGTACCAAGCCTGGACTTCGATGTCGCGGCCGGGGACCGGGATCAGCGAGCCGTTGTGCGCCACACAGTTTTCAGAGTCGCCCTGCGCAGCCGGCAATTTGTAATAGTTGGCGAAGGTCAGCTTGTTGTCCTTCAGACCGAAGATCGCATCCGCGCCCCACTTGTTCGGGTCGTTTGCACGGCATCGCGCCCCCAAGCCGCCGCCCCACTCGTCGGTAAACACGACTTTGCTCCCATCATTTGAGAACGAAGCCGAGTGCCAGTAGGAATAGTTTGGATCGTTGACCGCATCCAAGCGCTTCGGATGTACCGGGTCCTTGATGTCGAGTAGAAGTCCATTACCGGAGCAGGCGCCGGCGGCCAACCCAATCGCCGAGTACACCGTGATGTCGTGGCACTGGTTCGTGTCAGCGGGCTTCTCGCTGCCCTTCTTGCCGTGAGTGCCGCCGTTGTTCAGGCCGTTCAGCGCGCCGGTTCGCGGATCGATGAAAACCCGAGGGCTGGAAACCACCTTCGCATCCTGCGGCGCAGCCACAGGAACTTTAATCACGTCGATGCGAAACAGGGCCGTATTCGGGTCTTTGTCCGGCTCTTCACCAGAGCACCCAGCCAACTCTTCCGGCTGCCGCACAAATGATGTGCCCGAAACATAGATATAAACGTTGTCTTTGTCGTTCGGATCCGTCACCAGCGTATGCGTATGCGAGCCGCGGCACGTCTGGACGGCCGCAACTTGCTTCGGATTTTTGATATCGGAAATGTCGAAGATCCTCACGCCTCGGAAACGGTCTTTTTGCGCTGCGGGCAAGCGACGCTTTTTTTCTTTTTCCTGCTCTGGAGTCGGCGGAGGCCCCGGAGGAAATCCCTGCGCGCCGCAATCCAGGCGTCCATTCGGCATCTCTACCGACATGAACAGCAGGTTTTTATATGCCGACACATCGCCCTGCCCGCCGGGGCACACCAGCGAAGTCAACAACGTGGCGTTCGCCGGATGGGAAATGTCAAAGATATTCACGCCATAAAAATTTCCCTGGAACAGGTGATCGCCCTGGAACGCCAAGTCCGAGTTCGAGAAAGCAAGCTGCGCGATGACCAACTGCAGCGGCTTCGGGATCTTCGAGCTGTTGCCTATCCCAAGCTGGCCAAAAACTTTCTGCACCTTGGGATCATCGGGATCGGAGGAGCCCAGTTGAAACGCGTCCGGCTTTTTGAGCAGCAGCAGGTGCTTAATGCCCAGTGACGCTTCGCAGGCGTCATACAACCCGGGTTTCAGCTTGGCGCGCGGATCGTTCGCATCCGATCCCGTCATCCCTGGTGGCAGCGTTGGCGCCGGTTGCGGAGCAAATGGATTCTCTTCTTCTTCCGCGTCTCCTTCCGCGGATTTCTGCGCGGGCGCCGCGGCTTCAGGCTTTTGTACCTGTGGCGGAGTTGCGGGCGTCTGCGCCTGCATACGGCTCACGCCGAAACAGGAAATTAGCGCGGCCCCCAATACACACAACACAAGACTGGACACTCGGTTCATCATTTCTCCTCTGACGATTTTTTCTCCAACATAGTCTGCATAATCCTGATTTCGGCGCGTTGCCCGCTGTCCACATCCGTCGCGAAATTGAAAAGGTCGGCATCCTGCCCCGCGCCTGCGGTGTCGAACAGATCCTTCACCATGGCCAGGGCGCCATTGTGGTGCTGAATCATTCCTGTCAAAAATAAGCGGTCGAACTCGGCGCCGCTCGCTTTCCGCAGAGCTTCCATCTGCTCTGGCGAAAGCATGCCCGGCATAAGAGGCATCACTTGATGCGACATATCCATGCCCGGCATTTCCGGCATCGGCATGGAAAGTGATTCTCCGCGGGCCGCCAGCCACCGCTTCATAAAGCTGATTTCGTCTGACTGCGAGCTGCTGATGCGCGCTCCCAGCAAGCGCAACTCCTTGTTCTCTGTATGCGAGGCAATCAGCGCCGTCATTTCCACCGCTTGCGCATGATGCATGATCATGCCCTGCATGAACTCGACGTCGGCTTGCGAGCGTGGCGGCAGTGTGGCTTTCGTCGAGGGCGGCAGCGTCTTGCTCGGCTTACCCGGCGCGCCCGGCTGCACCACAACAGGCTTCGCCGGATCGGTCTGCTTTGCGCGCACGCTGGAACAGTAGAAACTGGTGGAAGCGCTAACGGCGAGCAGCATGCGACATAGCTTCTTTCGCCGATACCGTTCGATCCGCTTCGGATTTGGAGGAAGTGTCGATCCAACGCTCGGATAGAGATGCGACGTAGAGCCAAGTCGGACGGAGTAGGGGTGAGTTAGGATTGGGAGCTTTCTCCGGACCTTCGCATTCCTATGACGGGCGGCCAAGAAACTACACCGATGGTCACGCCAACGTGGCAGCATAGACTAAGAGTGTGCGTGATAGCAACGTTTCCGAATTTGGGCAATCCAGGAGAAATTCGGAAACAGTCCTGAACTGTTTGCCGGCTAGTGGGGAGAGTCTGGCTTTGCAGGTTGCCACAATTCGATCGGATTTCCCTCAGGGTCATGCAGGCGGGCGAATCGGCCGTTGGGATAAGACTGCGGGTCAATCTTGACCTCGATTCCAGCGGCTTGTAGCTGGGCTGCCATTTTGTCGAGATCCCGGACTCGAAAGTTCAGC
>DATEWL010000241.1:0-4918 GCA_035258025.1 Candidatus Acidiferrum sp.
CTCTAAAGCAATACTCCTGCTAACAAGGATGCGCCTTCGCTCGTCAGAGCGAGAAGAACAACCGCGTCCGCCGCGTCCCCGGACGCGCTAGAGAGGGACTCGTGCTCTCATTCCTCCAAGACCTGCGCTATGCGCTCCGCACCTTGCTCAAAAGCCCCGCGTTTATGATTGTTGCGGTGGTCACTCTTGCACTCGGAATTGGCGCCAATGTCGCCATTTTCAGCGTGGTGTACGGCGTTCTACTTCGGCCGCTGCCCTTCCCACATCCTGAGCAACTCGTCCGCGTCTTCGACGATCTTCGCGGCCCGAACGAGCAGGATGTAGGCATGTCAGCACCGGAGCTGTGGGATCTGCAAGATCGCTCGGGCGTGTTTCAGGATATCTCGGCAGTGGCGCCAAGTAGTTCGGCAGTCGGCGGTGGACAGCGGACCGTCCGTGCAGAAAGCCTTGTCACAAGCCCCGATTATTTCGCCTTGCTTGGAGCGAAGCCGCAACTTGGACGCGTGTACACACAGCAGGATGCCGTCCCGGGATTCCTGGAGCCTGTCGTTATCAGCGACGGCTTTTGGCACGGCAACTACGGTTCGGACCCGAACATCATCGGCCGCAAAATGCGCCTCGATAGTGATCTGTACACGATTGTAGGGGTAATGCCGCCGGGATTTCGTCATCCGGGCCGCACGCTAAATACCGACGTAGACGTCTGGATCGCCACTGGCTTCAACGGACTTCCATTTCCTGTTCCAGCGCAAAGATCACAAAGAATGCTTCCCGGTGCAATTGGGCGCTTGAGGCCCGGCCTAACTGTTGCGCAGGCGCAAGCGCAGCTCGATGCCTATATATCGCAACTCAGCAGACAATATCCCACCGAGTATCCCGTTGCCTCTACATGGGCAGTACGGCTTGTCCCGGTCAAAGAAGACCTGGTCGGCCCACAGCGCACGGAATTGTTCATTCTTTTCGGGGCGGTGGGATTTGTGCTGCTTATCGCGTGCGTGAACATTGCCAATCTTCTCCTGGCACGCTCTTCCGGGCGGCGGCGCGAGATCGCTATCCGGCTGACGATGGGCGCGAGTCGCGCGCGTCTGGCGCGCCAACTGCTAACCGAAAGCACGCTCTTATCACTGATTTCCGGCCTACTCGCCCTAGGCACGGTTCTCTTCTTAAAGAATGCGATCCTAAGCCTTGCCCCCGCGGACATCCCACGGCTCAATGAGGTTAACGTCAGCGCCGGCGTGCTCTTCTTCGCTTTCCTGATCTCGATACTCACTGGCGTCGTTTTCGGGCTGGCACCAGCGCTCCAAGCCTCGAATCCCAACCAGATTGAGAATCTCCGGGAAGGCGGCCGCGGGTCCGGGACCGGCAGACGCCATAGCCGGCTTTCGCGGGCTCTTGTGGTGTCGGAGGTAGCGCTCTCGATTGTTTTGTTGGCTGGCGCGGGCCTTCTACTGCGAAGTTTCTGGCGGGTGCTCGAAGTGCATCCCGGATTCAATCCCCACCATCTGACCACGGTGCAAATCTGGATTCCAATATCCAACAATCCGGCCACCGATCCGTATAGCATTGAAGAGAAGCGCGCCGACTTTCTTCTGGAGGTCTTTCGCCGCGTATCTGTGCTTCCTGGCGTGGAACAGGCATCGATTTCAGGGAACGACACACTGCCCATGAACTCCGGAAGGAACTACTCCCAATTCTCGATTCAAGGGCGTGCAACGGAATCTGAGCGCAACCCGATCGCGGACATTGCCGTGGTTGACGCGCAATACTTTCGCACGATGGAAGTTCCTTGGATAACCGGACGCAATTTCACCGGCTCCGATACGTACAAGACACAACCGGTTGCCGTAATCGATCAAACCCTCGCACGGCAGTATTGGCCGGGCAAAGATCCGCTCGGCCAACAGGTTAAGTTTGGATTTGGACGAGGCACGCAGGGGGTCGCGATTGTCGGCGTGGTTGGCGATATCAAGTCGGACGGTTTTGAGTCTCCCAGCGTGCCGCATATTTATGTCGCCTTGGGGCAGTTCGCGCCGGTCAACGCGGTGGTCTTTCTCCGAAGCAGGGGCGACGTGGAACATTTCGGGGAAGCCGTGCGGCAGGAGGTTGAAAGCATTGATCCCAATGTTCCGGTGCACAGCATCAGCTCCATGGATGAAATCATTGCCAGATCCGTGGCTGACCGGCGCTTTTCTCTCGAGCTTCTGGGTGTTTTCGCGGCAGTAGCGCTTCTGCTGGCCGCCGTCGGCATTTACGGCGTGATGGCGTATTCCTTCAGCCAGCGTACGCACGAAGTCGGAATCCGCATGGCTCTCGGAGCCCAGCGCTTTGATATTTTACGCATGGCCCTGGGAGAAGGCATGCGGATCGTTGTCATCGGATTGGCTTCAGGTCTCGCCGGAGCTGCGATAATGACGCGATTTTTCCGGTCCATGCTTTTCAACGTTGTGCCAGCCGATCCAATTACTTTCATTTCTGTCTCGGCTATTCTTGCCGGTGTCGCGTTTTTCGCTTGCTACATTCCAGCAAAGCGCGCAACCCGGGTGGATCCCCTCGTCGCATTGCGAGAAGAATGAAACACCGCACCCGAAACGGGCAAGTGGCTATTCCTGGCGCAGCGCTTTCAGTGGATCGATTTTGACCGACCTGCGAGCCGGAAGATAACAGGCTAGCATGGTCACTGCCACCAGCAGCAAGGGTGCGCCGATGAGCAAGCGCAGATCGTCTGTGCCGACCCTAAACGCCTCGACGAAAATGCTTGTCAGCGCCGAAAGTATTTTTGCAATCGCCATCGCACCCAGAAATCCTAGAACCGTTCCGACGCTTACCAGCGCTGTGCCTTCGCGCAGCACCAGCCGCAGCACTTGTGAGCGAGTTGCGCCCAGCGCCGTGCGGATGGCGATCTCCTTGCGCCTTTGCGCGACCCCGTAGGCTGTGATCCCGGCGAGGCCGATGGCGGCCAAGATCAGGCCAAAGACGCCAATGCCGCCATAGGTTTGGACGGCGAAGCGCGTGGAGGCGCGGCTGCGATCCAGGAATTCGCTGAGGGTTTGCACGTGGAAGAGATTCAGATTGGGATCGACGAGAGCGATCTCGTTGCGAATGCTTGCTAGCGCATCTTTTCCCGCAAGCGGCCCCGCATCTGACCGCACCATGATGGTGATGCCATCGGCGGGCGTGCGCACAAAATCACGCGGAGTCAGCGGCAGATAGGATATGGCCTGGTGGATACCGATTCCGTTCTGCAAATCATGGACGACGCCGACGACTTCGTAGGATTGTTGGCCGTCTCGAAGACGCTTTCCGAGGGCATTGCCATTTCCGAAAAATCCGCGAGCGGCGGTCTCATTCAATACGACGGGCAGCACTGGGGGCAGAGCGGACGTACTCGATCCGGCGGCTTCGATCCGTTGGTCGCGATCGAGAAATTCCCGGCCTGCGAGCATCGGCTCGCTTAGCGTGGCGAAATAGCCCGGGCCCACCGTTTCCTCGATCGCGGAAAGCTGGACACGCGGGGAGTGCTCCGCATCTTCCGCAGTCAACTGCCTGGCTTCATCATCATCAACGACGGAAAAGGGAGGCTGAGCCGCAAAGGCGATGCTGCGTGAAGCAGCGGCGGACCTGAGCAGAGCGGGAAGCTTTTCGAAGAGAGCTTGCGCTTTTTCCGGCGAGAAGCCATCGCGCACTGGATCGATGGATAAAAGAACCATTGCGTGGGGATCGAATTTGGTTTGAACGGTGCTTTCCTTTCCGATGCCGATGACCAGGAAGCCGGTGAGAAGGAGCAGCATGAGCGATGCAGCAACCTGGGCCACCATCAACAAGTTGCGGAGACCGAAGCGCCGGTAACCGGGCAATTGAAGCGCCGAGCCTTCTTTGAGCGCGGGAGTAAGGTCGGCTTTCGTCGCCTGGAGCGCGGGAGCAAGACTGAATCCGATGCCACACAGGAGCGCGAGGCTGAATGCGAAAAGGGCCGCGCCCCAATCCAAGTTGAAATTCGTTTCCACGGGTATCCCGGTGGGCGTGCTGAAGTGGGAGTTCAGCTCCATGAGAACGTAGGCGAGCGCGAATCCTGCGGCGCCACCGAGGAGAGAGAGCAAAATGCCTTCGGCCATCATCTGCCGGATGAGGCGAAAACGGCCGGCGCCAATGGCGAGGCGAATCGCCAATTCCTTGCGGCGATTGGCGCCGCGCGCGATCAGCATGTTTGCCAGGTTGGTGCACGCGAGCGTCATAACCAGGCCGGTTAGCAAGAGAAAAAAGCCGAGCAAGACCGGCCGCAATTTTCGGGGAAGGGGAACACGCGTGCCTGCGGGAAGCAAGGTGACGCGTCTGGCCTTGTCCGTGCGCGGGGGCAGCGAGGGATCCTGCTCGTCGAGGCGGCGTGTGATAGCGTCGAGAACGGCTTCCGCGGAATCGATGGTGTCACCGGGCGCCATGCAGATCAGTGCGAGGAATTCTTTGGCGTTGCGTTGATGCAGAACGTCATTGGCGAGCTCTGGAGCCAGCGCGGCGGGGGCGGTGGTCGGAACGAAAAGCTCAGCGGGAATTATGGAAAAGGCGCCATTGAAATCTCTTGGCGTGATTCCCACGATGGTGGCGATTTGGCCATTGAGGCGAAGAATCTGGCCGACGGCCTCGGGAGAGGAGTTGAGATGATTGCGCCAGAAACGGTCGGTGATAACGACGACGGGCGCGTCGCCGGGTTTGTCGAGCGCGGGGCTGAGGACTCTTCCGAGTTGAGGCTGAACGCCGAGCACGGCAAAATAATCGGGCGAAACAAGCTGGCCGAGGATGCGTTGCGGTTTCGCGTTCTCCGCGCCCTGGAAGGAAACATTGAACGGGACGCCGATCTGAAAGGCGGCGGCGCCAGCGAACAGGTTCTTTTGTTCGCGAAACTGCTCGATGTAGTAGTAGGAGA
>DATEWL010000242.1:0-3246 GCA_035258025.1 Candidatus Acidiferrum sp.
ATGTGCTGGTCGACAAGCCCTTCACGACCACTTTGGAAGAGGCGATTGAGCTCGTCCAATTTGCAAAGAAACAGGGCCGGCTGCTCACCGTCTATCAGAACCGCCGTTATGACGGCGATTTTCAGGCCATCGTGCAGCTCGTTGCGAGCGGCGTGCTAGGACGCATCGTTCGCTTTGAATCGAATTACGACCGCTTTCGTCCGCAACTCAAACCGAATGCTTGGCGCGAGCGCTCCGGTCCCGGCACTGGCATCTTTTTCGATATTGCCCCGCACCTCATCGACCATGCGCTCTTGCTCTTCGGCATGCCCGAAGCACTGACAGCTGATATTCGCATCGAGCGCGAAGGCGCTCTTGCAGATGATGCGTTCGACCTCGCCTTTCACTATCCTCGCGGACTGCGTGCGGACTTGCGCTCCTCAATTCTGGCCGCAGCGACTCGCCCACGTTTTATTCTGCACGGAACGCAAGGCGCATTCGTGAAGCAATCCTTCGATCCGCAAGAAAACAACTTGCGACATGGCCACGTCCCCACGGATACCCCGTGGGGCGCGGAGCCGGAAGAGAATTGGGGCCTGTTGACTCTTTCCAAAAACGACGTGCTCACGCAGCGGCGCGTTCCATCCGCCAATTGCGACTACCGCGATTTCTATACCAATTTGCGCGACGCCATTCTTGGCAAGGTGGCGCTGGCAGTGACTCCTGAATGGGCGCTCGATGTGATGCGCCTGCTGGAACTGGCGCGCCAAAGCAGCAAGGAACGCCGAACTGTTTCTATACCGATGAAAACTTGAGTATTCCTCGCGTGGTGTCTGTTGCAGATGGCCGGATTTGCAAATGGCAACCAATTTCCGAAAGTGAAGGGCGGCTCTCGCGTATAATCGAATTTCGTGCAAGCGGGAGGAGCGCTAACGTGGCTTCCGTCATTGAACTGGCACCCTCGATACTGTCTGCGAACTTTGCGCAATTGGGCGCCGAGGCGAAAGCCGCGCTTGAAGGCGGCGGCACAGTCTTGCATCTCGATGTGATGGATGGTCACTTCGTGCCGAACATCACCATCGGCCCGCCGGTTGTCGCTTCGCTCCGCAAGACACTTCCGGACGCGACCTTCGATTGTCACTTGATGATTGAGAATCCGGATCAATTCATTCCGGCATTTTCGGAAGCAGGCGCGAACTGGATTTCCGTTCATCAGGAGGCCTGTGTTCACCTGGACCGCACGCTCCATCTGATTGAATCGCATGGATGCAAGCCAGGCGTGGCGATTAATCCGGCGACTCCGGTGCATATGCTCGACGATGTTTTGGAGATTGTGCATCACGTTTTGGTTATGTCTGTGAATCCCGGATTTGGCGCGCAGCATTTCATTCCCAACTCGCTCAAAAAGGTCGAATCGCTCGCGCGCATCCGCGAGTCACGCGGTTTAGAGTTCCGCATCGAAATCGACGGCGGTGTTGCGCTCGACACAGTCGGAGACATTGTTCGCGCCGGGGCAGAAATTCTTGTAGCCGGAAATGCCGTGTTTTCGCACGGCGACATTCGCGAAAACGCTCGTAAGTTATTGGACGCTGCGCGCGCTTCGATGGTCAAAGCGCGTAAGCGGCGAATCGTCAGCGTTTGAGACCGCGCGTTCCCCTCAAGGGGCGGAATAAACGAAAAACGGACTGTACCATCATGCGCGCGGCGAGTTTGCAGGCTGCTACTGTTCTTCATAATTCCACGTTAGGCCGCCATCCACGACGAACGTCGTTCCCGTCACATAACTGGACTCGTCTGAAGCCAGGAAAGCGGCGATGGACGCTACGTCTTCCGGTTTTCCCAACCTACGCAGCGGAATATTTTCCAAGAGACTCTTCAGCTTTACCGGATCATTCAGAAGACTTTTGTTGATGGGAGTTTCGATCGCCGGGGGCGATGTTCGCGCGGTAGCAGATCGCCACGGCTGCGCCTTCCTGGATGAAGCGCTGGGCGATTCCCAAGCCGATGCCCTGGTTGCCACCGGTGATGGCCGCTACTCTACCTTCCAAGCGTTTTGGCACGGGTCACGCCTCCATTCCGCAGGGACGTTCCCAAAGAGAACGCACAACGGTAACACTTTGTATGTTGCGGCCCGGTTTCTGGCGCAGCGAAAGTGGGCGGATGGGGTACCCCCTCCCGTTTTTTTCGTAACTGCAGATTCTAAAGGGTTTTAAGTCCTGTGTTTTGGAAATGGGGATTGTAAAGGGGTTACGGACGCATTTTTCGTAAGTGCGGATTCTGCGGGACTTAGTGGCTGTACGAGAGCTTTCCTGTGACGTTGAAGAAGGGGGCGGAATTGGGATTTCAACATCCCGACCAGGTCGGGACAGGCGCCGGGCACCCCGACCCGGCCGGGGTAAACGCCGTACAGGGAGAAGAGGAAGAGGGGATTGGAGCTGGTTGCCGACGATGACCATGGGGAATGGCAGCAGGATTAGTACTGATTGTCAATTGTGTTGTTTATTTACTAACTGCTTATTCGAACGGCGAGGTGTGGATTCGAACGAGAGAAGCAGAAGTCGAGAGGTTACAAGGAGTTGGCAGGATTGAGACGATTTGATGAGACTGTGGAAATGTGTGGAAAAGCCGAAATCTCCGAGCGCCGCCGACGTCAGTTTACGCGACCGAGCGGAATGATGAGGCTTCCGATCGCTGCCGTGGTGGGATCCTGAACCAGGATACGCAGGGTGGTCGCACCGGATTGAGGCTGTACAGATTTGCGGAAGGTTATGCCTGATTTCAGTATCGCTGGATATTGTTTTTCGGTGAAACGGAGATTGATGCGATTGGCTGATTCGCGCAGGACCTTTCCCGTCTCGTCCTGTTCAATAACGGTTATGTCGAGAGCGCCCGTGCGGATTTCGCCGCTCTGCACAAGCTGAAGATCGTGAATACCGATAGAGCCAGAAAGGGCAATGGAATTCGGCGTTGGTTGATTGACGCGATCCACCTTGACCTCAAGCGGAATAGTGGACGAGTCCAGCGGACTCTTGATGGCGATCAGAAAATTATTGTGACGATCGTCTTGAGTGGCTGGGGCGTCCTTGAGGGCGAAGTAGCCTTTGGGATAGCGGAGGTTCAGCCCGGAGCGGTGGACCTGGACTTTCAGTTCATGGAATTTCCCGTCCAGAGACTCAGAATCTATGTAAAAGCCGAGATTATAGGTGACGGCGGAATCCTCGACGGCTTTGCGAATGGCGCTGGTGACGTCATTGGTGTTGACGAAGG
>DATEWL010000243.1:0-3505 GCA_035258025.1 Candidatus Acidiferrum sp.
GAAGTCTACCGGCGCCGGGGCAAGCTAGATGACTCCGCCAAGGAGCTGCAGGCTTCGCTGGAGATTCGCGATTCCGCAGCGGTGCGCACGACGCTCGCGCGCATTTATCTGGAGCAGAAAAAATTGGATTTGGCGCGCACTGAATTGGAGCGAGCGCTGAAGCTGGCGCCCAAGTATCCCGATGCGAAGGAATTACTGGAGCATTTGCAGAAAGTAAAGCCGTCCGGAGGCTCACAATGAGCGCTCATCGTTTAGTTCAAAGATTTTGTGATTTCAGAGATTTCCGTGCTTCGGTGTTGACGATTCTTTGCGGCGTCTGCGTTGCGACGGCGTTTCTTGTGCTTCCATCGGCCACGGCCAACGAACATTCCACCGGTCCAGTCGTGCTACAGCTCAGTCTTGATCGCGAAGTCGAACCGGTGCTGGCCACTTACATCGATGAGGGGATCGCCGACGCCGCGAACCGGCATGCTGCGCTGGTGCTGATTACCATGGATACGCCCGGAGGACTGGGTGAGTCGATGAAGGACATTATCCAGCATATTTTGGCGTCGCCGGTGCCAGTGGCGGTTTACGTATCGCCCACGGGCGCGCGCGGTGCGTCGGCGGGATTCTTCATACTTCTTTCCGCCGATATCGCGGCCATGGCGCCAGCGACGCACACGGGCGCTGCTTCTCCAGTGGTTGCGATCGGCGGATTTCAACTGCAAATTGACGAGACGATGCGCAGGAAAATGTTCAACGATACAACGGCCTTTTTGCGGAGCTACACGGAGAAGCGCGGCCGGAATCCAGTGCTCGCGGAAACCGCGGTGACGGATGCGAAAGCGTTCACTGAGAAAGAAGCTCTGGACGGGAAGCTGATCGACTTGATCGCGTCTTCCTCCGAAGATCTTCTACATCAAATGGACGGCCGCACGATCACACGATTCGACGGCACGAAAACAGTTCTAGCGCTTAAGAATACCTCGACCATTCCATTCGAACTTTCCGCTCGCCAGAGTTTTCTCGCGCGCATCGTCGAACCCGACGTTTTCTTCGTGCTTCTGATGGTTGGCGTCCTCGGGTTGTACACCGAGTTCACGCACCCGGGGATGATCGCGCCCGGCGTGATCGGAGGCATCTGCGCTGTGCTGGCGCTCTATGCGATGCACATTTTACCGGTGAATTTCGCGGGGGTGCTGCTGATACTCCTGGCGCTCGCGCTATTTATCTTGGAGGCGAAGTTCACAAGCCACGGCGTCCTCGCCATCGGTGGCATCATTTCGATGATGCTGGGCGCGATGTTTCTGATTCGTTCGCCGCTGACTTCGGGTGGGGTGAGTCTGGGCGTCGCTCTCGCTGCGACGCTGCCGTTTGCGCTCATAACGGTATTTCTGATGCGGCTGGTACTGCGTTCGCGCTCGTGGAAGTCGACGACGGGAAGGGAAGAGTTGATTGGCGAAGAGGGGGTTGCCATCTCCGGGCTGGGCGCCGGCACGGCTGGGATGATCCGCGTTCATGGCGAGCTTTGGCAAGCCGTCTCCCCACGTGCGGTGCCGGAAGGAAAGCCCGTGCGGGTACGCAGCGTGGAGGGCCTAAAGCTGCATGTCGAGCCGGAGGAAGCAGTGGTCACGGAAAACAAGTAGAATGCGCTTACGTTTAGGAGGGTAATCATGCCAGAGTTCGGTCTTCTTGGGGCTGCGTTGATCGTCGGGATCTTTCTGATTTGGTTTTGGAATTCGCTCTACATCATCAAGGAATGGGAACGCGGCGTGGTCCTGCGGTTGGGACGACTGTTGCCTGAGGCCAAAGGCGCAGGCATAAACCTGGTTTTTTGGCCTATCGAGACTCTGTATCGCATCAACCTGCGCCTCGAAACACTGGACGTTCCGCCGCAAGATATCATCACGCGCGATAACGTTTCCGTCAAAGTGAACGCGGTTTGTTATTTTCGTGTAGTGGATGCCAATCTCGCGATGTCTCAGGTACAAAACTATCAATACGCGACATCGCAGCTTGCGCAGACCACTCTTCGCAGCATCGTCGGCCAATTCGAGCTTGATGAAATTCTCTCGCAGCGCGACAGGGTGAACGCCAAGTTGCAGGTGATCCTCGATCAGGACACAGAGCCCTGGGGCATCAAGGTGTCCAAGGTGGAGGTAAAGCAGGTCGACATCCCCGAACAGATGCAGCGCGCCATCGCGAAACAAGCCGAAGCGGAACGCGAACGCCGCGCCAAGGTCATTCACGCCCAGGGCGAATTCGAAGCGTCGCAAAAACTTGCCGATGCTGCGAAAGTTCTGGAGACGCAGTCTTCCGCAATTCAGCTGCGCTACCTGCAGACTTTGACGGAGATAGGTGTCGAGAAGAACACAACGATTGTTTTCCCCCTGCCCATCGATATCATTAATAGCTGGGTACAAGCGTTAGGGGGACCGAAAAAATAAGAATGGCTTCTGGGGGAAAACGAGGGAGCGCCGGAGAGCGAGTGCTCGAAGGACGGCACGTCATCGGCTTATTCATGCTGATGCTGCTGTTTTCGGGCGTGTTTTTTACGCTGGGTTACGTCATGGGACGTAACCAATACGACGGCCAAGTGCGCGCGTCCACGAATCTGCGCGGTTTTCCGGATTCCGCAGTTTTACCGAAGCCCGAAGCTGCGCCGAAGGCTTCGAACAAGAAGCCAGCCCCGGAATCTCAAGCCGAAACGCCGGCGCCAGCAAATTCCGATTGGGAGTTTTACCACGCGGGCGATTCGAATAAGACCGACGATCATCTGAAACCGGTCGCATCTCCTTCGACAAACCCTTCCGCAAAATCCGCAGTGGGAAAAAGCGGCAATCCCGCGAAGCAACAGCCTAGCGCGATTTCGAAGACCATCGGTGTTGCGCCTCTCAGCGGTGCCGGAGGCATCAGCTTACAGGTTGCCGCGCTCACCAAGGAATCCGACGCGATGGCCCTCGCAAATACTTTACGCAAGAAAAACTTTCCAACCTTCGTGCAGTCGCCGCAGGGCGATAAGTATTACCACGTGCTGGTTGGCCCTTATGCCGACCAGAAAGCCGTCGACAACGCCAGGAAAGGCCTCGAGGTGGCCGGCTTCAAGGCCATCGTTAAGCACTGATGCCTGGGCGTCCGTGGCTCGGCTATTTTCGTCCGCATCCCGGAAGCGAAACTCCCGCATGGCTAAGGCTGTTCATCGCCGCGGTTTCCGGCGCGGCACTCTCGTTTTCCTACACTGGTTTTTATCTGAGCATTTATTCCTGGGTATGCGTGGGAATTCTGTTGATCGTGCTTTTCGGCGCGAGTCCGCGCGTGGCGTACGCCTGCGGATTCCTGCACGGCATCTGTTTTGTGCTGACGTCCGTCCCATGGATCGCGGAAACGCTCTCTGTGCATGGCGGGCTCTCTCGCGCCGGCGGATGGGGCGTCTTACTGCTGATTGCTTCTGTTTGGGCCGCGGCGAACGGCGCGGTCACTTGGGTGATCAACCGGCTTTCGCGGCGGAGTATCACGCTGGCTT
>DATEWL010000244.1:0-2641 GCA_035258025.1 Candidatus Acidiferrum sp.
GTGGCCTTGCTAATTGCAATCACTGTTTCGAACGCAGCCGCGCCAATCCCCGCAGCGGCGGATTGTTCGTTCTCATCGGATGGGCGGAACATCACCATCACCGTCCAGTCTTGTGAAGTGATCGATGGTCGAACGAACGAATATGTCTTGAAATATACCGGAGGGCCGCAAAGGAACGAGGCCATTCAAAAACTCTACACCGGAGCACTGGTGACGGATGATCGGGGGGTTAAGTGGATGTATCCTTCTCCGGAACCAAATCCATGTAAAAAATTCCCGAAGTCGGCGCAAGTTAAAATGGTAGCCTACCTGACTTGTTGTGACAGCGGCCCGTGGGGCAAATGCGTGTTCGGCGGGCGGTGGCTTGGTGATTTGGATGGTAAGCCGGTCAACGCGTGGCAATAAACAGATTGCGCCTCGACGCCGAGCAAATGCCGCCCCAAACTTCTGCAGTGCGGTCTTGGCTATAGCGCTTGGTAGTAGCGTTCGCCGGAGCAGGCACGACAGAGAGTTCTGCCATCCACCACTACTTCGCGCTTGAAATTGATGCCTTCGCCGCATTCGGAGCAGACCACGCGCGGACCTTTGAACCCGGGCAAGTCCTCGGGTTGCACCTCTACTTTTACCCATTGCTTGTCAAAGAGAACTTCATCCGAGAGCGCAACGTAAGCCTTTTGCTGCCCCGCGTCTTTCGCCATTTCCGGAAACATTTCGCGTGCAGCTTGCTTCGAGGATTCCTTGGCTGCGACACGTACGGCGCGGCCCGTCTTAAGATCAACAAACGTGGCCGCCACTTTGCCCCAGTCGCGGAATTTGAGCGCGCGCTTTCCCAGCCGGCAATTGGCGACCAGCGCGACGGCGTCGGTCACACAGCGGTCAATCTCTACATACGTGACGATTCGTTTGCGCTCAGCGATAGGGTCTTCAATGCCCAGCTCTTGCAGCCCAAGCATTGCCAGCCGCACGCCCAGCACTTGCCCCGCGCACAAATGCCCATGAGCGACCGCAGCGAGTTCCAGATACTCATTCAGAGTCTTCATCGTTTTCGCCTGCGAGCGGACTTCTCTGGCGTTACCTCGACTAAACTTGTACGCGCGTCGTCTCTTGGGCCGCCCACGGATGTGGCCGACGAGCTTCCATAAAGGTGAAGATAGTCATGAGCAGCGCAAGTCCCGAGAGCGCCGCGTCTTCCAACACCTTCTGAAGATTGATCGGTTGGGGAGTAGAGAAACAGCCGCAATTGATGTCCATGTGCAGGAGATACGCCCGCAAGACCACAGCGAAGAAACCCAACATTATGGCTGTGAGCACCGGAGCCCAGATGCGCAGGCGCCAGCCAATCAGAACCAGCAACCCAAGAATGATTTCCGTGAAAGGCAGCGTGTTAGCAACGAATTGCACTCCCCAGGCTGGCAGCAACTTGAACGCTTCCACTTGAGTAGCGAAGTTCGAGAGGTTCGTGGATATCGAAAATTTCAGAATGAAAAAAGGCCACAGATTGTGGTTCGGTAAAAAAAGCTTCGCGTAGCCCGCATAAATAAAGATGCCGCCGAGAACCAGGCGGCCGATCCAAATGATGACGCGCCGAAGGTTTAATGGGCTGGATTGCATCATGCCTTGATTTCTCGCGGATTCTTCGGGCCCATCGTTCTACGTCTGGCTATTTCTGATTCAGCAACTGGTCCAGGAACTGGTGCAGTGTTTCGTAAGGCATCACACCTGAGTACGGGTACGTCTGCCCCTTGGAATGGAAGACCGACGTCGGCGTCTGACTCACGCGGTACATCTGTCCGAGCGCGAAATCCTTGTCGATCAGAGGTTCGAGCGTCCCCCCCTTGACCAGCGCGCGGACCTTCGCCATATCCGCGGAGGAAAGCACGGCGGCAAGCGTTCCATCGACATCGCCGGTCTGCTCCCATTTTTCCTGATTATCAAACAAGGCTTTCTCAACCACCTCAACCTTTCCAATCTCTGCCGCCGCCCGCGCATAACGCGCCGCTACGCGAGAATAGGCATGCATGGGCAGGGGAAAATCGCGGTGAATCAGATAGACCTTCCCGGTGGTGACATAGTTGTCCATGAGCTGCCTGTTGGTGGTCACGAAAAGCGTCTTGCACGCGGGGCACTGAAAATCGCTAAAGACTTCCAGCACAATGGGAGCGCTCTTCGAGCCAAAGGCCTTGTGAGGATCGACGTCGTTCACGCCATCGACTGATTCGGGCACGGCCGGCTGCCGCGTAGCGCTCACTTCTCTCGCCGGAGCGGCAGGCGCCACTTCTGGCGAAGAAGCAACATGCGGCTGGGCGCTGAAGCGCGCCGCGGCAACAGGGTGGATACCCCGGTTCACCAGGAGCCTTCCACAGATCAGCGCCAATACCACAGCTACAGCAACCACTGCGCGACGACTCACGCGATCCTCCTGCAAATACCCTTAGAATGGTGAGATGCAATCTCTCGGTCAGATTATCATAGGTTTCTACTCCTGCATGGCTCGAAGGCTTCCTTGCCTTTTTGAGTAACCTGCGACCCAGCTCGCAGCATCAGATAGGTGGGCCTAAGCGGTAAGGAGTAAGTCCATTAAGATACTGAAATAAATACACTTACACAGCATAAAAGAAAACTTGACAAAGACGCACTCAAG
>DATEWL010000245.1:0-7552 GCA_035258025.1 Candidatus Acidiferrum sp.
AAGGTAAGTGACTCGGAGGCCGCGTGAATCGACTCTTCCTTAGAGCCGTTGGATCAACACTTTTCGGCGCTGTGCTGGCATCTTTTTCCGCTAAGCCTGCGTCGCCCCAATTTCCCCCTGCTCCAGGAACAGGCCCCGGCCTCCCGGAAACCATCGAAGCCATCGACAGCACCCTAATCACCACGCGCATCCTCTATATCACCGCGCATCCCGATGACGAATCCGCCGCTCTGCTCACCTATCTCGCGCGAGGTCTCCATGCGGATGTGGCGCTCCTCACCCTCACGCGCGGCGAAGGCGGGCAAAATGATCTCGGGCCTGAGCAGGCGCCGCAACTTGGATTAATCCGTACACAGGAACTTCTTGCCGCCTCGCGGGGCTACGGCATTAAACTCTTTTTTGGAAGTGCACCTGATTTCGGATTCTCAAAAACGCCCGAGGAAACGGAAAAAATCTGGGGCGATGCAGTCCTCGGAGAAATGGTGCGCGTAATCCGCACCTATCGCCCCAACGTCGTCATCAACGGATGGGGCGGCGTGCATGGCGGCCACGGGCACCATCAAACATCGGGTCTGTGGACGCCGCGCGCTGTGGCACTTGCCGCCGATGCTAAATCTTTTTCAGAGCAAATCTCCAAGGATGGATTGGCTCCCTGGGGAAACTCCTCGAATCTGGTGCAGATTCTGGACACGGAACGCGGTGGGGCAAGCGGTGCTTCGTCAAATGGTTATACTCTTCCCGTCGACGAAATCTCGCCGCTTTGGGGCAAGCCTTGGCGCGAAATCGCGCTCGACGCTTTTTCCAATCACCGTTCGCAGGGCATCACCGGTTTTGTCAATTCACCCTTTCTCCGCCGCCCGCTGGTGCTCATTCGCGAAGACGGAAGCAAACTCGATCCCGCGAGTTTGGCCAGGCCGCTCCATGATCTCGCTAGCGGCTCGGTACCCGAGGCACAGTTCCGGCGCGCTGTGAACGAAGCGGAATCGGCCATCGCGAAGGCGCGGGCTGCGTCACTCTCTCTCAATTGGTCCCAAGCTGCCGCGGACCTGGCCAGCGCCGCGATGCAAATCGATGCCATCTCCCCTGCCGAGAAAGGCACGCCCACTTCGCCACTCTCCTTCGAGCTTGCGCGAACACGCAAACGGATTGACCGCGCGTTAACTCGAGTGTTAGCCGTCGAGGTTCGCGCGGAAGCCGATCGCGACGCTCTTGTCGTCGGGGAATCCTTTAGTGTTTCGGCCGAAGCCATTTGCCGCAAAGATGCAGGTTGCGAGCTCGGTACGGTGAAGTTAAATCTTCCTCCATCTTTCAAAGAGACCAAACGAGAAGGCGATGCCGCAAAGGGCTATCAGTTCAAGGTCGATGTTACCCAGGCTGCTCCCAAGTTGACGGCTTGGGAAAAATTGCAACCCGAGCCACCGCCCTTGGTGACCGTGCAGCAGGAAGTGACGATCGGCGGATACAAGTTCGCTGTCACGGTTCCCGTGACGCACATCGCTCCAAGTTCCACCCGCGTGGACCGCGTGCCGTTACGAATCGTGCCCGCGTATACGTTGAAAGTAGAACCCAAGCAGGCGCTAGAAGTGCTTGGAAAACCAGGAGTCCCGTTCGATGTTTTGTTGCGGGTCCATTCCTACTCAACGCAGCCGGGCAAGCTTTCCGTCGGGCTTGATCTGCCCGATGGGTTTAACGCAAGCGCACCGGTCGAACTTGTTTTCGATGGCGCTGGAGAGAAGTTTGCGAGAGTCGTCGTGACTCCGCCGAACAAACTGTCCGCTGGAAAGTACACGATCACGGCCTATGCCAAGCATGGCGACGAGAAATTCTCCACTTCCATCGAGCCGTTGCCTTCGCTGCCCACTCAATTCTGGAGCGAATCCGCGCAATGCGTCGTCTATGCCCTCGATCTGAACGTTCCGAGAAATCTGCGCGTCGGATACATCACGGCGGAGAGTGAACCCATTCCGGAAGCGTTACGCACACTGGGACTCCAAGTCGAAATGCTGGATGCGCAGACGCTGGCTTTCGGCGATCTCTCCAAATTCAATGCCATCGTGGTTGGCGTGCGCGCGTACGAACTCCGTCCTGAACTTCCTGGCGCAAATCAGCGGCTTCTCCAGTACGTCTCAAACGGCGGCACGCTTGTCGTGCAATACAACCGGGACTTCGCCTGGAACAAGGAACAATACGCTCCTTATCCTGCAAAAATCCTGAATGGGCCGGGCGGCCAGCTCCCGCGCATCACCGACGAAGATTCTCCCGTCAGATTTCTGAAGCCGGACGACTCCCTACTGAACCGCCCGAACAAAATCACGCAAGACGACTTCAATGGCTGGGTCCAAGAGCGCGGCCTCTACTACTGGACTCAATTTGATCCAAAATACACCTCTGTATTGTCCATGCACGATCCCGGCGAGCCGGACCTCAATGGCGCGCTGGTCTACGCGCGCTATGGCAAAGGCATGTACATTTACACCGGCATTGCTTTCTTCCGTCAAATTCCCGAAGGCGTACCGGGCGCCTACCGGCTCTTCGTAAATCTGCTCAGCGCTACGCAAGCAAACTGATCCTGGGACAACTTTAGCGGCTTCCGCTCTCTTGCGAGGCCGAGCTCGTTCCCCCGTACATCAACTGGACACATCGCTTCCGCGCGCAAACCAGCGTGCTATCCTCTTCAACCGGGGGTCGAAGACGCATGAAAAGTCATTTTTCCACCGATTTTGCCGGCCGCGGGGCAGTCTCGCTCTTTCTGGGAGCGGCTCTTTTCCTGGCCTGCGCCTCACCGGCCACGGCACAGAAGAAAAAGAAAAACGATACTCCAGCCGCAGATAGCATGCCTTCCATACCCATGGGCGACGAGCAGCAGGTCGACTACACGATATCGGAAATGCTGGGTGCCTGGCAGCTCGGTGACATCGAAAAGATGCACAAGGACTACGCCGACGACGTCTCCATCGTCAGCGGCAACTGGGAGCCGCCCATTTTCACCTGGAAGAATTATCTTGCCGTCTACCAGGCGCAGCACGCCCGCATGCAACAGGTGCGCATGGATAGGACCAACACCTATATCAAGCTAAATGGCAATATCGCATGGGCCTGCTACCAGTGGGATTTCTCAGCGGTCGTGGACGGGCAGCCTTCCGCAGCTCGGGGTCAAACTACCTTGATCCTGGAAAAAAGGAATAACCACTGGGTGATCGTGCACAACCACAGTTCGCTGGCTCCAACAGTTCAGCCCGCCGCACCGGCGAGCACACCGCAGCCCCCTCCAAACAGTCCATCGACGCACTAGAGAATAGGACTTCCGTGCCAGTTCACTTCAGCGGGCTAAATATTTTTCAGCCCGTTGTACAGCCACAGACAGGCAAGAACCAGAAGGAGCGCTCCTGAAGCAATTCCGCTGGTCATAAGCGGCCGCGAAAGCGCGTTGATCTTCGCGACGATCTCCCTCTGTTCTCGTGCCATGTGTTCCTGTGCGGCGTCGAGAAAGATTTGATCATCTTCATGGCTGGCAAGAAGGCTCCGCCGAATCAGCAACAGCATGAATATGCCGGTGACGATCGCCCAGGCAATCAGAACATAGAAGATAGGCCCTGTAGTTAGGGTTTCCATGGTGACCTCCCACTGGAACTGGCGCGGTCTTTTTTTGCAGGTGCAAGGAAGGAGTGAGACCGCGTTCTGAGGGCGAGTATAGCACCGCGCATTCGAATTTCAACTACTAGTCATAAAGTAAATCGATGCTTGCAATCCCCCGCGCGCGCCCATTGGCATAGAAGCAAAAATCTCGGCCTTGCGTGCAAACCTTCTGTTTGCAAGGGCTTGCACGAGTCATCTGTCACCGGCCGTTTTGCATCTGCCCCGCGTTATCTTCGGAATTCGGGCCAAGGCTCCTGGCCCTTTCGTTGACAAACCGGGAAGCGGCGGGCACAATAAAAAAGCCTCGTTGGAACTGTAATCCCGGCTGTGTCGGGGTTTCACCCACAACACTCGTGCCCGAGTGGCGGAACTGGCAGACGCGCTAGCTTCAGGAGCTAGTGATCGCAAGGTCGTGGAGGTTCGAGTCCTCTCTCGGGCACCATCAAAACAATGGCATTTCGCTCATTCCCAAACTCATTCCGATTTAAGCGCTCGGATTGGATCCAGGAGCGCCGCCCTTCTTGAGGGGATTAGCGCAAAGACTAGATTCATAAACATCGCGAATCCGACGACGAGTTCCGCGCTTGTCCAGTCAAAATAAAACGAAAGGTCCGCTCTTTGCGCAATGCTTTCCGTACCTCGCCAGCCTGCCATCAGTCCTGCAAAACATCCCGAGACGCTGATTACCACCGCTTCAAATAAAAATTGAAAGAAGATGTCCGATTTCGTCGCTCCGAGTGCCCTGCGTATCCCGATTTCTCCGACTCTTTCCCCCACGGCAATCCAACAGATCGCCAGGATGCCTAGGCCCGAAACGGCCAGTCCACTCAGTCCCACCCATCGCACAAGAAAAGTGAGGCGATTGGAAGAAGCGATCTCCGTGTCGATTAACGCTTTTTGGTTCTGAATCTGAAAGTCCTCTGGCAAATTCCCTGGAGCTCGATGCCTTTTGCTAAGAACGTGGTGGATCGCTTCCGTCGTTTCGTCCATCCTGTCCCACCTTGTCACAGCGAAAAGAATTGCACTGAAATAATCGACGTTCGCCAGCCGGCGCATGGCCGTGCTCAGCGGAACGTAAACCTGGTTGTCTTCGTTTGTCGCGTCAAGTCCCTGGCCTCGCTCTTCCAGCACACCAATAACTTCGAACGGCACTCGATTGATGAACATCCGTTTGCCAATCGGCGATTCACTCCCGAAGAGATCGCGCCTCACCGTTGACCCAAGCACCGCCACGCGCGCCGACCTCCTCATTTCTGGCACCTCATAGAACTCACCCTCGGTCGTTTGCCAGTGCCGGATACGCGCGTAATCCGGCTCCGTTCCCATCACAATGCAATTGCTTTTCGAAAGGTCGCCCGCCTTCACCAAAAAAGATGCGGTTACCGTCGCGGACGATTTCTCGATCTCGGGAATCTCGCGCAGAATCTCAGTATAATCCGCGGCTACCAGCGTCGTCACAATCGTCCCGGTCTTCGCGCGTCCACCTACGTTGCGGCTCAACTGCGGCGTAACGACCAGCACATTCGTCCCTAACCGTTGAATCCGGTTCAGGACTTTCATTCGCCCTTCGGCAGCGTAGTTGATCGCGGAAATCACCCCGCCGACTCCCAGCAGGGCGCTCAAAAGGATAAGCCCGGAGCGCAAACGGAATCGCCAGATCAACCGCAGGGACCCAGACATCAATAGAATCGCTTTGCCGATGTGCATGGATTTTCCGGAAGCTCGTTCGATCCGCCGTCAGGTTCGCAAGGCTTTCACAGGGTCCACTTGCGTTGCTCTCCATGCCGGATAGATGCCGAAGACCAGACCAAGTCCCACGGAAAGCCCCGCCGTCCATTCCAAAGCCCGCAAGGCGAAAATCGGCGGCAAGTGCTGCATTCGCGCGACCAAATTCGTGCCGCCTAGGCCAAGCACAATTCCGATTAGGCCTCCGAAGCTCGATATCAGCGCCGCCTCCAAAATAAATTGCACCAAAATGTCCTGCCGGCTCGCGCCGACGGATCGCCGCAGCCCAATCTCTTTCCTTCTCTCGGACACGCTGATGAGCATCAGGCTCATAATCACCGCTCCGCCGATACACATCGCGATCGTCGCAATCCCTTTCAGTATCGTCGAGAGTGTGGAACCCATCTGCGTCACTTGCGCCATCACCGCTTGCGGACTTGTAAGCGTAAAATCGTCAAGCGCAGAGGCCGCGATGTGGTGACGCTGCCTCAGCAGCGCTGTAATCTTCGCCACCGCCGCATCGCTCTTCTCCGGTTCTCGCACTTGCGCGATCAGCATCGTGAGAAAATCCCGGTTAAACAAGCGTTTCGCCGCCGTGCCCACCGGAATCAGAATGAGGTTGTCGAGACTTCCCCCGCCCGGCCCGGCGCCTCGAGACGCCAGCACTCCCTTCACCTGAAACGGCACATCGCCAATTCGAATCGTCCTCCCGAGAGCGTCGCCTTCGGGAAAAAGAACCGGCACCACGTCCGAACCGAGAATCGCCACTCGCGCAAGCGACTGCATGTCTTCCTCGGTGATGAAATTCCCCTGCGCCACTTCATCTCCGCGCAAATCCAGCCAGTTCGCAGACACACCAAAGATCGCTGGACTCACGTTCTTGTCCTTATATTTTACGTCGATATCGAACGCGTTTTGCAGCAGAGCAACTTGTTTTATTTCCGGAAGTTCCGCCGCAATGGCCGCCGCGTCTTCGAACTTTAGCGTTGGCGGAACATTTGTCAGCGACACCATCCCACGCGTCTTCCCCGCCCCGGGACGAATGATCACCGTATCGAACGTCCCGATCATGTTCTTGAACCGCTTCATCGTCTCGCGTTTGGTGTTTTCGCCCACCGAATCCAATATCGTCAACGAACAAATCCCGATCATCACCCCAGCCATCATGAAAAATGTTCGCAGCCGGTTCCGGGACATGCTGCGCCAAGCAATTCGTATTCCCGATGTGATTCGCATGATCTGTTCTCCAAACCGCCGCCAAAGTCACTCGGTCGCAAGCACGGCTATTTTTCGATCCGACGCAAGCACTCCGTCCTTAAACAAAATCTCGCGTTCTGCATATGCCGCCACCGCGTCGTCATGCGTCACCAGAACCACGGTCCGTCCTTCTTGATGCAGTTGCCGCAATATGCCCATCACTTCCGCTCCCGCCACCGAATCCAGATTCCCTGTCGGCTCATCCGCAAGAATAAGCGGAGGGTCATTGATCAACGCCCGCGCAATCGCAACTCGCTGCTGCTCGCCGCCGGAAAGTTCCGTCCCGTAATGATGCGCGCGTTCCCCAAGCCCCACGCGCTCCAGCGCCGCCATCGCCCTATTCCGGTCGACGCGCCCCGGACCATAAATCATTGGAATTTCCACGTTTTCCAGTGCCGTCGTCCGCGGCATCAAGTTGAACGACTGAAACACAAATCCGATCTTCCACGCGCGCACATGCGAAAGCTGCTTGTCGGAATACCCAGACAATTCCTCCCCGTTCAGCCGGTAAGCTCCCGACGTGGGTTTGTCGAGACATCCCACGATATTCAGCATCGAAGATTTTCCCGAACCCGAGGGCCCGCGAATAGTCACAAATTCCCCTCGCTCGATGAGAAAGGAAATATCCTTCAACGCCTCAACCGGCGTGCCGTCGCCTCTCCGATACGTCTTTCCAAGATTCGTCACTTCAATCATGGTTTTTCGCCTTTTTTCTCTGAATCAGTCGCGCGATTTACGACTACCTGGTCGCTTACACTCAAACCCTTCTTAATCTCCGTGAATCCTCCGTCGCGCGTCCCAGTTGTCACTGGCCTCTTCTCCTGCTTTCCATCCCTAATCAGAAATACAAATCGCTCCTCTCCGTCGCGTTGAACTGCGCCATTGGGCACCACCAACGCCTTCCTTTCCGCCGTCTTGATCGTGATATTCGCCG
>DATEWL010000246.1:0-3750 GCA_035258025.1 Candidatus Acidiferrum sp.
GCAGGGAAGCGGCGGCACTCGATACCGCGAGAGCCAGAACTATACCGACGGTCAGTCCAATCGAAAGTAGCCAAAAAGATTCGCGCAAGACGAGAGCGATAATAGAACGCCGGCCCGCGCCAAGAGACATGCGAATGCCAATCTCGTTCCTCCTCCGCGCCACCATGTACGAAATCACTCCATATAATCCAATCACCGCCAGCAAGATAGCCAGTATTCCAAAAAATCCAGACAGCCGCGCCATCAAGCGGTCCCGCAGCAATCCTTCTTCAATCATCTGGTGGAAAACGACAAAGCTGACGTCCATATTCGGATTCGCGCCGTTTGCAACACTCTTCACCGAGGAAATCAGAACAGGAAGCGGCGCATTCGATCGAATCAAAATCTGTGCGTCCGCGTCGGGTCGATCGAGTTGCGCCACTGGCGTGTACATGATTTCCTGGGCAGTCTCGCGCAAGTCCGCATACTTCGTGTCCTTCACCAAGCCGACAATCTGGTACGGGCCGAAGATTGTACTCATGCGACGTACTCGCAATAGAGTGCCGACGGGGTTGCCTTTTTTGATGAATTTTCGGGCGAAGGACTCATTGACAATCGCCACCAGAGGCGAGCCCGCAACATCGTGCTCGTCGAAATCGCGCCCTGCAATGACCGGCGTTCGCAGCGTGCGGAAGAAGGCGGGGCTCACCCTATGGAATACTGCAACAGCGCTCTCTTCCTGCGGTGGGCCTGAGACTCCGAAAAGAATGTCATGAGCCTCCCCGTTGCCGCTCAGCGGCAAGATCCTCGTTATCGCGGCCGAATCAACGCCGGGGATTGCCCGCACGCGATCGAGGAGTTCCCTGGCAAAAGAAATGCGTTGGTCAAGTGGGAGGTTCAAAGCTGTGAAATCGATGTCGGCGGCAAGGATGCCGTCTCGTTGGAAACCGGCATCCACGGTGGCGAGTTTACCGAGGCTCCGGGAGAAGAGCAGCGCGCCAACGAGTAGTGTGAGCGAAAGGGCAATCTGCGACACCACGAGAATACGGCGTAAGCCAAATCGCGAGCGGCCATCCGTCGTTCCCCTTCCGCTCTCCTTCAGCACCAGACTGGGCGTGACATTTGTTGCTCGAAGCGCCGGAGCCAGGCCGAAAAGGATGCACGTGAGGAAGGCCAATGAAATTGTAAAGCCCAGCACGCGCCAGTCTGTTCCCAGATCCACAAACAAGGGATTGCTCTGCGTGCTCAAGGACGCCACAAGTACCTGACTCAAACTGCGCGCTAGCAGGGCTCCGAGAAAGGCGCCGATGCCGGCGAGAAGCAGGCTCTCCGCAAGCAACTGCCGGATCAGCCGCCACCGGCTGGCGCCCACAGCCATGCGCATTCCCATTTCTTTTTCGCGGGCGCTCGCCCGGGCCAGCAGCAGGTTCGCGAGATTTGCAGAAGCGATAATCAGAACGAGCGCCGCAAGGCCGAGCATCAGCCAGAGCGGGCTTTCGTAATCGGCTCGAAGATCGGAAACGCCCGTATCTGCAGGGAAGGCGCCGAGTCTATAGGCCAGGTATCGTTTCGCTTGCGCTGGATTGAAATCGGGAGGCAGCGTGGCCTCGAAGAGGCCGGGGGAAATCGCCCGGAGTTGCGCCGAAGCTCGTTCCGTCGTCCACCCTGGATTTAGGCGGCCCATGGCAACGAGCCACCAGCCGTCCCGCCTCGGCAGCATCGCATCCTCGGCGCCGCCGACGACCGGTTCCGCGCAAAGAGGAGCGGCAATGTCGAAATAACGGCCCATCTCCACGCCATAAAATTCCGGGGGAGTCACGCCAATGATTTGGAAGGGATGCCGGTTGATATTGAGAGAGCGCCCGACAACTGTCCGGTCGCCGCCATATTCATGCTGCCAGAAGGAATTGCTGATCACGATGCCAGAGGAAGCGCAGCTTGGTTTATCGTCCGCGGGAGCGAGAAGGCGCCCGAGCGCGGGTTCGATGCCCAGCGTCTCGAAAAACTCTCCGCTGACCCACAACGCCTGCACGTTATGAATCTCGCCGGAAGGCGAGACGTTGAACTCCGTGGGACTAAATGCAAATACGCCGGACAACCCCTGCTGTTGCCCGCGGATTTGTTCCCACATGGCATACGTGAGCTCGGAATAGCGCCCCCTGCTTCTGCCGCTCATTCCGTGGCGCTGGTCGATGCGAACACTTACAAGTTCCTGAGGATTTCTTACCGGCAAGGTGCGTAGCCGGACGGCATCAAGGAGTTGAAAAATCGCAGTGTTTGCGCCAATGCCCAGCGCCAGTGAAAGAATGGCCGCACCTGCGAACACCGGATTGAAGCGCAGCAACCTCGCGCCGAAGCGCAGATCGCTCCATAGAGTTTCGAGATGCGTCTCCCAGCCTACGGAACGCACATTTTCCTTCACGGCTTCCACGCCACCCATCTCAAGGCGCGACGCGCGGTGAGCTTCCTCGCGAGTCATACCCGAGCGCATGTTTTCAGCGATGGATTTGTTGAGAAAATCGCACAGCTCTTCATCCAGTTCCTGCTCAACCCTGCGCTTGCGGAACAGGCCGCGTAAGCCAGCGAAAAGATTTTTCCAGATAGGCATGGTGTCCTCCTGCAGGCTTCGCGCTACGACGCGGTCTGAAGAATTCTTGCGATGGCCGCGACTTGGCGTTCCCACTCTTTGGTTTCGCTGCGCAGCTTTTGCCGGCCGGCTTTCGTGAGGGAGTAGTATTTCGCGCGGCGATTGTTTTCCGACGTACGCCACTCGCAATCGAGCAGGCCGGCGCGTTCGAGCCGGCGAAACGCGGGAAAGAGGGAGCCTGGGTTGACTTCGAAAACTCCGTGGCTGAGCTGCTGAATTCTCTGCGAAATGCCCCAACCGTGAAGAGGCTCAAGCGCAAGCGTTTTCAGGATAAGCATGTCGAGCGTGCCTTGCACAAGAGTGGCGGAAGTATCGGTCATCGCTGTCCTTTGACTCCGCCTTTGGTGTGCGCGTGTTGCGAGCTCTCCTCTAGAGAGTCGAGAGAAGTATACGGCGCTTCTCTCGATTGTCAAGAGAAGGCCAGTGGGGCGGACTTCAGTCTGTCGGTCTCTCAACAATCACTAATCCTCTAATTATGATCAGTGCGAAGCGGCGGCGAGGCGGCGCGTGACGTAGTCGGCTACGTAAGCGTCGAAGAGATCGTTGAGCTGGTGCGTAACAGGTCCCGGGGCGGTCGCGATCTTGTGCCCGTTGATTTCGCCAACGCCGATGAGATTGCGATTCGTGGAGGTGATGAAAACTTCGTCGGCAGCATAAAGATCTTCCGGCCGGAGAGATTGTTCGATGACCGCGACTCCAGCTTCGGGAGCGATCTCGAAAAGAATGCCGCGTGTGACGCCTTCGAGGCAGCCGGAATTCAAGGGTGGCGTCAGAACTTTTCCATTCTTCACGGCAAAAATATTTGCCGCGGTGCATTCGGCGATTTCGCCGCGCTCGTTGAGAAGAACAACTTCGTCGAAACCTTCTTTCTGCGCTTCGGCAACAGCCCAAACATTTTGCAGCCAGGAAGTGGTCTTCACGCCAGCGAGAGGCGAAGCAGCGTGGCGTCCCTGCTCGCGAAGAGCGAGCCGCACCGGTTCGCGATATTGCGGAAGCGGAGCAGTGTAAATGATCAGATCCACTTCGGGATTCTTTTCGTCGCTTTGCCAAAAACCAACTTGGTTGTAGATCAGATAAATGCGCGCGCAGCCTTCAGTAACTTGATTAGCGCGAATCACTTCGTG
>DATEWL010000247.1:0-2759 GCA_035258025.1 Candidatus Acidiferrum sp.
GTAAAAAAATGCCGCGTCATTCAGCTGCAATTTGCCGAGCGCGTCGCGCAATGGCTCGTAGTCATCCGCGAGCACGGGAAAAAGTCCGGCGAAGACCATCGGTTTGATGGCTTCAAACCCCGGAAGCGGCGGCGCAGGCCGCGCCGCTTCCGTGACGGTGTCGCCCATGCGCGCATCCGCCACGCGTTTGATGTTCGCGACGATGAAGCCCACGTCGCCGGCGCCTAGTTCCTCCAGCGCGACAGGCTTGGGAGTGAGCGTGCCAAGCGTTTCGACTTCGTGGACTTCGTTGCTGTAGCACAGCCGGATTTTCGTGTGCTTGTTGACGTGGCCTTCCATCACGCGCACGAGCACCACGGCTCCGCGGTAAATGTCGAACCACGAATCGAAGATCAGCGCCTGCAGCGGATTTTCCGAACTGCCTTTGGGCGCCGGAATGCGTTGCACGATGGCTTCGAGGACATCCTCGACACCGAGTCCGCTTTTTGCGCTGATTAGCAGAGCGTCCTGCGCGGGAATGGCGAGGACGTTTTCAATTTGTTCCTTGACGAAGTCGGTTTGCGCGGCAGGCAAATCAATTTTGTTGATGACGGGAACGATCGTCAGATTATTGCCTGCGGCGAGAAACGTGTTCGCAACGGTTTGCGCTTCGACGCCTTGGCTGGCATCCACGACAAGCAGCGCGCCTTCGCACGCCGAAAGTGCACGCGACACTTCATAGGAAAAATCCACGTGCCCCGGCGTGTCGATTAAATTGAGCTGATAGGTGTTTCCGTCTTTTGCGGTGTAGTGCAGCCGGATGCTTTTCGCTTTGATGGTGATGCCGCGCTCGCGCTCGAGATCCATCGAGTCCAACACTTGCTCGTGCATCTCGCGCTGTGAAAGCGCGCCAGTCATCTCCAACAGCCGGTCCGCGAGCGTGGACTTGCCATGATCGATGTGCGCGATGATACAAAAATTGCGTATGAACTTCGGGTCCATGTATTCCGGTTATCGCTTCCGCTTGCGACTGCTTTTATTTTTTCAGTTCCCGGCAGGAGCCGCATGCTTCGAGGAGCCAAGAGACCAGGCTGCGCAAAACCGTGCCGTGTGACAGTTCAGTTTGCCACAAATCGACCTTCGCCGCAGCCGTGCCGTATACTGCTGGGCGGAAACGCCGCTCGAAAAGGCACCTTCGCCGTGCAGAACATGATTAAAGGCATCTTGCTACTTGGGTTTCTATCTGGTGGGAGCGTGTTTCTGGGCGGATGCTCGAGGAAGCCACAACAAAAATTGATGGCCGCTGGCTCGCCTATGGGGCCATACATTCATTTCGAATATGCCATTTACATGATGCCTATCCACACAAGGGCTCCGGGTGTCGTGCTTCGACACGCGCTCGCAGAACAGTTCACCAAGCTGAAGCTCGTCGAGGATCTACCAAAGGAACCTCACGAAATGTTCGTGAAGGTGCGTACGGAAGAAGGTGTCCAAGGAAAGTACTCGCCGCCGAGTCCAACCTTGTTGGAATATTCCGGGCACGGTCTGACGAGGGAACAGGAACTGCAGCTGCAGAAAACCCAGGAAGCGTTCATTCTGGATTTTGCGCATCCCAAGGAGGACGTCTGGACGGCATTGCGAGTTGCAGACGAACTGGTCGAGAAGATCGCGGGAGAGACCGGCGGTTTGGTGTGGGATGAGGAGACTCGAGAAGTGTTTTCGCCGGAGGCCTTGCACAAAAGGAGAATTGCGGAGTGGCGAGATACCGTGCCCTCTATTTCGACTCACACAGTGATCCATAGTTACAACAACGGCGAGTTCGTGCGCGCCATAAGCCTGGGCATGGCAAAGGCAGGCCTGCCGGATATTGTCGTCGAAGAACTCCCAGAGTTTTCTACCGGTCAGGTGGGACACGTTATCAACCTTTTCTCTCAAGCCTTGGCGGAGGGTACTTTCCCGAAGAAAACGGGCCAGTTCAGGCTCGATGTGCGGGCCATACAGAATACGGCGGCGCGCGAATCTCAAGTAAATTCTCTCAAGCCGAATGGGACCGGAATAGCGTGCCTAACGCTGAAGGAAGGGCATGCCGAGGAAGGCGACCCGAAGAATGAAATCATCGAGATCACGTTCGATAAGTACACGGGCAATGACAGCCATGTAAAGCTGGATGCGGCCCTAGGCTGGATGTTTGGGGTGGATGATTCCGTTACCGACGTCGAACACACTGATGAATTGCTCGAGGAGAGCCGCAAAGAGAAAGCACATTTGCCGCGACTGCACAAGGCGTTCGACGCGGGACTGCGTCCTGGAGAATACATCATGGTGAAAGCGCCTTTCAAACAACCCGACGGAGGTAGCGAGTGGATGTGGGTAGAAGTTCGAAGTTGGAAGGGCCAATCCATCAGGGGACTACTCGACAACGACCCGGTGAGAGTTCCAGGGCTTCATGGCGGACAGCTTGTGGAGGTTCAAGAGACAGACCTGTTTGACTACATTCGGCACTTTCCCGACGGGCACCAAGAAGGCAACACGACTGGCGAGATCATTAGCAAGATGGAGCAAAAGGAGAAAACGCCGCGACCGGAACCAAATCGTACACCGCCCCCTGAATGTGTTGACTAGCGTCGGCTAAAACGCTCATCAAATCGCCGTGAGCGGCAAGAGAAAGAGTGCAGCGAATGCGACAATGTCCCAGCCGCGGAGCCAAAAAGGAATCGCCGGCGGATCTTGCGTTACTCGTCGCGGAGGGTGCGGACGGGCTCGACGCGAGTGGCGCGATA
>DATEWL010000248.1:0-2761 GCA_035258025.1 Candidatus Acidiferrum sp.
CGATGAAGTTGTAATCCTGGTTGCGGTAGATCGCCATGGACGAAAACGTTTGTGTCTCGCGCTGCCAATCCAGAAAATTCAGGTAGTTGATCGGCGCGTGCTCGAATCCCGCCGTCTTTCCATAAAGCGCCACGAGCTGTCCGGCCTTCGGATACGCCAGCGGATTAAGCAAGACGCCGTTGACCACCGAAAATAGCGCCGTATTCGCGCCAATCCCTAGCGCCAGCGTGAAAATCGCAATCGCCGCAAATCCCGGCGCCTTCGCCAGCATCCGAATCCCGTAGCGCAAATCCCGTAGTAGCGTCCCCACCCAGCCCTCCAGCGTTTCACCCAACCGCAAATCGCAGCAATCGTAGCGCAAGAAACATGCATCATTCCATCTCATCCAACATTTTTGGGCGAGCAATAAAGCCACGTTCAATTGCGTCCAGGTCCGCTCAGGCATCTTATCCGCCGCTTCTAAAATAATTGTTCGTACACCGTACGAAATGTGTGTACACTGTCCGGGGGCATGAGCTTGTCAAAACCAGCCAACAATCATTTGAGGCGCCAACGCCTTAAAGTTTCATCGACTTGGGATGGGATTGTTCACGAGCAGGACGACTCTGGCTTGACGCGAGAGCGAATCGTCGCCGCCGGAATCGCCATTGCGGACAAAGACGGCTTGGCGAAAGTATCCGTCCGAAGAATCGCTGCCCAACTGGATTCAAGCCCCATGTCGCTCTATCACTATGTTCCAAGTAAACGCGACTTGTTGAATTTGATGTTGGATGCTGCGAATGCGGACTTCGGGCGGCCTGCGAAAACGATCACCGACTGGCGAGGCCTCCTGTGTCACTTCGCCTGGGAGAGCCGCCGCTGTCTGAAGCAGCACCCTTGGGTGAACCAGCTCCACGCATCGGATCCCGAATATGGTCCCGAAAGTATCCGCATTCTTGAGTGGCTTCTAACGAGCCTTTCAAAAGTTGGACTGGACGTGGGGACCGCCATTCAGGTTATCCGAGTCTTGTACGTATTTGTGAATGGTTTCGTTGCTGCCGAAAGTTCGGCATCGTCTGCTGGTAAGAGTGAAGGACGACGGCCGGTGAATCAGCCGACTTTCGCGAAAGCAATTCTCGCCACCAGAAACTATCCTCACGTGGAGCGATTTATCGAGATGACCGCGGAAATTCCCGATGATCAAGGTTTTGAGCATGCTCTCAACCTTATCTTGAACGGCGTCTCCTCCGAGATTCAACTCCACGGGAGAAGTCTTTCGGCGAAGCAAAGGAAGGAAGCGTGATCAACATGGATACGCGGCCAGGGACTTTGACAGACATGAGATATTTCCAATTTATTTTTTCGCGTGAGGCGCTATGAACAAAACTACCCGTAGAACATTTGTGAAAGTGGCCGCTTCTGGTTTCGCTGCTTCTCTACTGGAGATCCCGGCTATGAATGCCACTCCTCTGAATCTGCCGATGGGGCTGCAGCTTTACACCGTCGGCCAGGAAATGGATAGCGATCCCGCTGGAACGTTGAAGGCAGTGGCGGCCGTCGGGTACAAACAAGTGGAGCTCTCCCCGCTTGCCAAAACATCGGCCCAAGATCTGAAGAAGATGCTCGATGACGCGGGCCTGAAAAATCCGTCGGGGCACTACATGCTTCCTGATTTGATGAGCAATCTTCAGGAGAAGATTGCTTTTGCCCATCAGTTTGGGCAGGAGTTTATGGTTGTCACTGTGCCCTGGGTGGCCGATCCGTCGCGCTTCAAGCCCGATCCGCAGTTGGGACAGTTCGGAATGTTCATTGCGATCATCAATGGGCTTACGCTGGACGACTGGAAGTGGAACGCCGAGCAGTTCAATAAAGTTGGGGAGCAGATTAAGAAAGCTGGGCTGCAGCTCGCGTATCACAACCACAACTTTGAGTGGAAGCCTTTTGACGGCGTGACAGGATACGATGAATTTCTTCGGTTGACCGATGCGGGGTTAGTCAAGCTAGAGCTGGACTGCGGTTGGGCGGCTGTTGCGGGCCAGGATCCGGTTGCCTACCTGACGAAATATCCGGAGCGCTACAGTTTGCTGCACATTAAAGACTTCCGAAAAGGATTCACGCCGCGGACGACATTGATGGGCCAGGACCCTGGGGCGCCCGTGCCAACTGAATTGGGGCGGGGCGCGATCGAGTATGGCCGAATTTTCGCTGCGGCCGGGAAGGCGCGGATCCGCGCGCTATTTGTCGAGCAGGAGCCGCCTTTCACGGAGATGCCGGCTCTAGAAGCGATTAAGGTCGATTACGAATACATGAAGAATCTGAAGTCGTGAGGCTTGGGAGAAACGGAATGTTCAATCGTTACTTCGGTGCTGTCGCTGTCTCGCTTCTATTTGCGTCGATCAGCTCTGGGCAGGCCGATCAGGCCGCCAATGCCGAGAAGCAGAAGACGGCGAGTGGACAAGAGAAAGGCGCTCCGCAGAAGGAGAATGTGGGCGATGCGCTTGCCGCGATAATGGGCGGCGCGCATATCGACAAAGAAGCCGCAGAACGCGGGCGGAAGGTTTTTGTGCCTGCTTGCGGGTTTTGCCACGGCAACGACGCTCACGGAAAGACCGGGCCTGATCTCGTTCGCTCGGCTTTGGTACTTCACGACGACAAAGGTAATGTGCTCGGTCCTGTTATCCAAAATGGTCGGCCGGAGCGGGGGATGCCCGCTTTCTCGGCGCTTTCCGCCGAGCAGATTGCCGACATCTCGGCCTTTTTGCATTCGCTAGCGGCTGACGTT
>DATEWL010000249.1:0-2728 GCA_035258025.1 Candidatus Acidiferrum sp.
TAGGCATCGTGGGAGCGGCGGCAACATTGAAAGAACCCGTGGTCGTTCCGGATGTGACGGTCGACCCGCGCTACGTGATGGTTAATCCGGAGACGCGGTCTGAGTTGGCCATTCCGATGATGCACAAGGGGAAAGTCATTGGAGTGCTGGACCTCGAGAGTCCGCAACTGAATTATTTTACCGAGGACCACGTTCAGACCTTGTCGATTCTAGCGGCCAACCTTGCTGTCTCGCTGGAAAACGCGAGACTGTACGAGCAAGTGGCGCGCGACGAAGCGCGTCTGGAGCGCGATCTGCAGGCTGCGAAGCGCATTCAAGGCGCGCTTCTGCGGCCCGTGCCTACGGAAGATTTCGGTTTGGATATTGCAGCGAGATATCTTTCTGCGCGCGAAGTCTGCGGAGATTTGTACGAATTCCTGCGCTATGGACCTCAACAGCTTGGGATCGCGCTAGGCGACGTCAGCGGGAAGGGAACTGCGGCGGCGCTTTATGGCGCGGTGGCCATCGGAATTATGCGAAGTCTTGCACCGCAAAAACTTCAGCCTGCCGAAATGCTCAAGCAAATGAACCAAATCGTCGGCGAGCGGCGCATCGAGGGGCGCTTCATGACGGCGTGTTTCGCGACGTGGCAAAGGGGCCGAAGCAAGCTGCGCGTTGCGAATGCGGGACAGTCGCAGCCGCTGCTCTATAAGGACGGGCGTTGCGACAAGATTGCGCTTACTGGATTTCCACTTGGAATTTTTGAAGAAGTCAGCTACGACGAGTGGGGCGTGTCGCTCAATCCTGGCGATATTTTGGTTTTTCATTCCGACGGAATCGCGGAGACAAGCAATAGCGAGGGGCAATTCTTTGGAACAGAGAAGCTGCGCTCGCTCATCGAGCAGCAACATGAAGTGAGCGCCACGGAGATGGCGGACCTGATCTTGCGCGAAGTGGATTGGTTTGCGCAGAGCGCGCCGCTGGCGGATGACCGGACGCTCGTCGTGTTGAAGGTGCGATGAGCTCGCAGGCTGGCAATTCGAGTAGAAAATTGACGTTTGTCGATCCGGCCAAATTCACGCCGCACTTTGAGTGGAAAAACTCGCCACAAGAGAAGGGCGTCGAGCGCGTTTTTTGTGAGGACGTCGACCTTGCCTCGGCGGCGACTTCTTTTGGCACGCCCACTTATCTCTATAGCCGCGCGGCTATCACGGATGCTTACCGCGAGTTCGACCGCGGTCTCGGCAAGGTTCCACACACGATTTGTTTTGCCGTGAAATCCAATGGGAATCTTTCCATTCTGGAACATCTCGCAAAGATGGGCAGCGGCTTTGACATTGTTTCCGGGGGCGAGCTGGAACATCTGGGCCATCTTCGGGTTCGCGGCGACCGAATTGTGTTTTCGGGAGTCGGCAAGACGCGCTACGAAATACGCGATGCTCTGCAATACTCGCCTTCTGCGCGCTCCGGCCGAAAAGCTAGTGGCGACAGCGGAATTCTGCTTTTCAACATCGAATCTGAAGCGGAGCTGGAAGTTTTGCTCGACGAATCCGAACGCAATGCAAGACGCGGCGGAAGAATTCCTTATGTTGCGATTCGCGTAAATCCGGATGTCGCGGCGGGCGGGCACCCCCACATTGCTACTGGAAGTCATACGCACAAGTTCGGTCTGGATTGGCCGGAAGCGCGCCGGCTTTATATTGCCCACAAAGATTCCAAACATTTGCGATGGAAGGGAATCAGCGCGCACATCGGTTCGCAAATCGTTTCGCTCGATCCATTTCGCCGCGCGTTTCGACGGATCGCAGGCTATATATCGGAATTGGGGCGCGCCGGAATCGAGTTGAGATATCTGGACCTCGGCGGCGGCCTGGGTGTGCGATACACGAATGAGAAAACCTCCTCGCGTGTTTCCTATGCACAGATGGTCGCGAGCCTTGTTCGCCCGCTTGGATTGCATCTTTTGCTGGAGCCTGGCCGATCCATTATTGCGGCCTCCGGGATTCTCCTGACGAAAGTGATTTACACAAAGCGAAATCGTGGGAAGACATTTGTCGTCGTCGACGCAGCGATGAACGATTTGCTGCGGCCTGCGTTGTATGGAGCAGTTCATCCAATCACTCGTATCGCTCGCGATTCTAGCGGCAAGAAGGAAAGACCAGAGCGCGTGGATATTGTCGGCCCCGTCTGCGAAACCGGGGATTGTTTGCTCCACGATTGGCCACTCGGGGAGGTAAAGTCGGGCGATGTTCTCGCCATCTGGGCGGCCGGGGCCTATGGAATGACGCAGGCCTCCAACTACAATGCGCGCACTCGTCCGAGCGAAGTCTTGGTCGAAGGGACGCGGAGCAAGCTCATTCGTCGGCGGGAAACACAGCAAGATCTGCTGCGCACAGATCCGCTTGTGCATGGGCGACGCGGATCGTTCCGTTAGGGCGCGCGTTCCTTTTGCGTCGCGTGAGCGAGCCGGATTCACGTCAAGCATCGTGGCTAGATTAGAAGTCTGTGCCACCGGCTCCCCCTCCCCTGTATTTCGTAATTACAGATTCTAAAAGACTTAGCTTTTCTGTAAGTTGCTTAGAATCAACGGTTGCAGGCAATTCGCGTAAGTGTTGATTCTAACGGGTATGGAGGTAGACATAATAACGAGTCGGAATTCAGCGTTCGGCGCTGCAAGAGCGGTCGAAGCGGACCGCCAGAAATAAAAAAAGCGGCAGAGAACCCGCCGCGTGAACACAATCAATAGGAT
>DATEWL010000250.1:0-2148 GCA_035258025.1 Candidatus Acidiferrum sp.
GACTACGGCCTCTCGAAACTCGAAGACCTCTACGCCGCGATCGGTTTTGGCAAATACTCCGCCCGGCAAGTTCTGGCGCGCGTGCTTGGCGAACCGGAAAAGGGCGCGGAGTCGGAAGCGGAAGATTCCAAGCCGACCCTCGTCAAAACCGTCAAGCGCATGCTCGGTTTCGGCGAAGCCCCGTTAATCGTCAAGGGGCACGACGATCTGCTCGTCTACCGCGCGAAATGTTGCAATCCGATTCCTGGTGACGACATCGTCGGCTACATCACGCGCGGCCGAGGCGTCGCGGTACACACGCGCGCCTGCCCGAATGTTCAGAACCTCATGTATCAAACCGAACGCCGCATCGCCGTGGAGTGGGGAGGCGAAAGCGCCGCTACTTTCCCGGTTCAGCTTTCCATTCGAGCGAAGGATCGCGCCGGACTTCTGGCGGAAATCACCACGGTCATTAGCGGAGCGGGCTCCAATATTCGAAGTCTCGAGAGCCGTCCCGACCGCCAAAATGCCCGCATCGAAGCCAGCCTGGAAATTGTCGACCGCCGCCAGCTCGAAACTATTCTCGCCAACATTCGAAGAGTGTCCGGCGTCTTCGGCGTCGAACGCGTTTACAAGATCTGATTTTCCGCCTTTTGGGCACCTGTCCTTCCAGCCGGGTATTACCCAAGCACACCCGCTCGTTTCCCGCTTCCCGCCCCCTACAATATAAATATGCGGTACCAACGATTGCTTCTCGGTGTGTGCGTCTTCGCGGCGGCAGGCTGCCACCAGCATCCCCTCACGGACTATCGTCCGCTGGACCAAGCAGGGATGTTCTCCAGCGATATTGAGCAGCTTAAAGGGCTCAATGTCTCGGACCAGGAAGTGGCTCAAGTCGTCAAGCTAAAGCACGCCGGGGTCAGCGATGACACTTGCGTTGAATTGGTCAGCACCGCGCACGTTCACAAGCATCTCTTCATCAGCGCCGAATCCGCAGCCGATTTGGCCGGCGCCAGATTCACCGAGTCTCAAATCCTAGATATCGCCCGCGCAGATCTGCTCGACGCCATCAGCATCGATGCCGTCACTCTCAAGCTTATCGGTCTCTCGGATACAACTGTCCAGCTTGTCCTTCAGCGCCATTTGGATGGCAAGCCGGTCATGGCCAGCGCCGAAATTTCGCGCCTGAAAAATACTGGCTTGACGGAACGCCAGATTCTCGATCGCATCCATGCGGGAATGACCGACGAACAGGCCGAAAAGGAAATTAAAGCTCGCGAGAGCGCCCGCAATCACAAAGACACGTCCTTTGTTCGCGTCCGCGGACGCAAACCGCGCTGACGTTCTTCGACTCTCGCCACATCGGAACTTCAATCATCGCTTTTGCTTCTTCCGATTTCCCTCGCTACAATCGAACCGCTTTGGCCACGCGCTCGCATCTCCGTCTGCTACTTTGTTTGCTTCTCGCCGTTGTTTGTTCTTGGGTTTCCTCCTGCGCGGTGGCGCTGGGGCCGGGATACTCGATCGAAAAGCAGGAAATCCGCGTCCAGTTCTTGCCAGGACCTGATCCCAGAATTCGCGTCGACTCTGACTACCAGCTGCGCAACACCGGCAATCAGCCTCTATCTTCCCTTGAATTACGTTTGCCAGGGCGTCGCAGCTTCCACTTCACTGCAGCGCAGGCCGCTTGGGATAGCGCCGCCCTCACCGAGCAAAGCTCGCCGGCAAATTCGCGCGACTCCTCTTTCGCGCTTCCGCAGCGATGGATCGTCTCCCAGCGTCATACTCTTCATCTCTCCGTGGAATTCCAGAGCTCCGCCGCGGGCCAAGCCGGTTTTAGTTTTGCCTCCGATGCATTTTTCCTGCCTTCGGAAGGTTGGGCGCCGGAGCTGCTTCCTTCGCAGGGGTTGTTCGCAACCGGGGGAGTTCCTCCAAAGGAGTGGAAATTAGTGGTGCGCGTGCCCGGTGGATTTTTCGTGCATACCAGCGGAAGCTCCAAAAAAACGTCACGCAGCGGCCGTGAAATCACTGTTCAATCCGTTCAACATCCCGAGGATCGCTATCCGTTCGTCGTCGCCGGGCTCTACAAAGAAACGGCGCTGGACACCGGCAGTGGCAGCAAAGTTTTTCTCTGGACGCGTTCTCAAGAAGATTCTGCGCGCTTGCACC
>DATEWL010000251.1:0-3103 GCA_035258025.1 Candidatus Acidiferrum sp.
CAGAATAACGCTCAAAGTCAATCCAACGGCGACGCCAACGCTGAGCATGGCTGCGGTAGAGCTGAGGACGAGTTTCACGACGGAGGCGGGGCGAGCGCCCAAGGCCATGCGAATGCCCAACTCTTGTGTGCGCTGAGTAACGCCAAAGGAGACCACGCTGTAGAGTCCCGTAGCAGCGAGAACGAGTGCAAGAGCGGCAAAGATACCAAAGAGCGTGGCAATAAAGCGTTCGCGTCCCCAGCCGTCCGTGTCGAGCCACCAGCCGAGCGTGTGATCGCGGCCAACCACCAGCTCGGAATTTACCTCGCGCAGCCGCTCTTTCGCGGAGCGGATGGCCGTCTCCGGATCACCGCTGGCGCGCACGATGAAGGCTTCATCCGTGGGCAAAATAAAACTATAGGGCAGAAAAATCGCGGGTTTCACGGGGTGATCCAAGCTGTCGTTTTTTGCATCGCCCACTACGCCGACGACTTCCAGCCAATCGTCTGGGGATTGCGCGGAGAGCAGATTGGGTTGATCGATCTTGAGCATCGGGCTGCGGACACTTTGGCCGATGGGATCGAGATCGCCGAGATATTGCTTCACGAAGGCCTGATTCACCATGGCGAGATGAGCGGCGCGCTTGGACTCGGCATCGTCAAAAATTCTCCCGCGTAGCAAAGGAATATGCAGCGTGGCCAGCAATTGCGGACTGATGAGGGTCAGAACGGCTTGCGCGTCCGTGAGTGTCGGTTTACTTTGCACTTCAATTTTTCCGTTGAAGCCTCCGAAACCGGGGAACCATGTGGTGGAAACGCCGGCCTCAGCGACGCCCGGCGTTTGCGCGACGACCAAGCGAATCATTTCGTTTTCGCTGATGCGCTCCTGCCAAGTCGTTGTGGCGCCTTTGGGTAAGGCGACGTTCATGGCAAAAACATGGTCGGGGTCGAAGCCGAGCGGCGTGTGCACCTTAGCCACAAACGTTCTCATGGCTCCGCCGGCGCCGGCAAGGAGCAAAAGAGTCAGCGCGACCTGCCCGGCGATTAGAAGGCGGTGTGTGTTTCGGCTGCGCGCGCTGCCGGTCAGCTTTGCGCTGCTTGCTTGAATCAGCGCGCTAAGAGGCGGCCGTGAAAGTTGATACGCAGGCGAAATCCCGAAGAGAATTCCAGTGAGCAAGGCAATCGCAGCGCTGAAGATCAATACCATGGCGTTTACGTGAATCGCAGCCTCGTGTGGAAACGAATAGTAGGGAAGCATGGTGGAGAGAGCTTTGACTCCCCAGTAGGCGGCCAGGACGCCGAGGGCAGCGCCCGTCACGGAAAGAAGTACGGATTCCGTAAGGAGCTGGCGGATCAGCCGACCACGTCCCGCGCCCATGGAGGTGCGGACGGCGAGCTCGTGCTGGCGCGCGGTACCACGCGCCAGCAAGAGGATAGAAACGTTTGCGCAGCCGATGAGCAGGAGTACAACGACGGCCCCGAACAAAAAGACGAGTGTCCCGGCGAAGCGGCCCAGCACTTCTTCGTTGAGCGAGACAACTTTGACGCGCCTGTCCTGCGGATAATTTTTCGGATCTTCCTTCGCGAAGCGGTCCACAAGGAGCTGCATCTCGGCTTGAGCGGCAGGATATTTTGTGCGGGGCTTCAGCTTGACGAAGGAGTTCCAGTAATAGTGCGGATCGGCGCTGGGTATCGCGGGGAGATATACGTCAGAATCGCCCCATGTGAAACGCGGCGGGACGACGCCGATGACTGTGTAGGGCGTGTGGTCGAGCTCGATCGATTTTCCAATCACGTCGTGGCTCGCGCCATATTGGCGTTGCCAGAAGAGATAGCTGAGGACCGCGACGGGCGCAGGATTGCCTCCCGGAGCGTCGGCTGGTGTGAACTCGCGACCCAGCAACGGAGGCACGCCCATGTAATCGAACATGTTTGGTGAATAGAGACCGACGTTTACGGAGACGGGAAATTTTTCGCCGGTAAGATTTTCCTGTTTGCCGTCTTGCAAAAAGGCATCGTCGACCGAGGAGGCTTTGAGAACTTCCTGGGCTTGCGTGCCGTTGACGATGAGCAGGGGGCCGCGACCATTCTTGTCGCGGAGCTCGACGTGCACCATCCGATTCGCATCTTTGTAGGGATAAGGATCAAGGAGGACGCCGTAGATCACGCTGAAGATGGCCGTAGTTGCACCGATGCCGAGCATCAGGGAAAGCACGGCACTGATAGCGAATCCGGGCGACTTGAGGAACTGCCGAAACGCGTACCTTAAATCCTGCACCAAGGTCCTCATGCCTAGCCTCCGCACGGAGATATACCTGTTAAGACGTTGCGAAGGCGGTTTGGTTCCCTGTACGAGAGATAATTACGCGAAATTCATGGTTCAGGAGGTGCGCGCCACCTCGTAGAGAAACTCCACGTGGGCACGGACGGCGTCATCCATCCCGGCGACTTTCGGGTTGCTCGATTCGATTAGATAGTATTCATCTGGCGCGTGGGCGCCGTTGCCGTGGCCCATGCCGAAATGGCCAGCGGGAAGGTGCAAAGGTTCGCCGGTGAACACAAAACCTGGCCAGGAGCCAGCGAGACGCGGCAGCAGCACGGGATCGATTCCGTTTTTCTTGTAAACCGCGATGGACGCTCGAATGATCGAGGAATCGGCGGGAGTGCTCGTGGGATCGTAGCCGCCGCTCATGTTCACCTCGATATCGCCGAAGCCCTTCTTGGCGAGGTGAGCTTTGAGGGCAGCCAGCGCCCCTGCTGCCGTCATGTCCGGTACAAGACGCATATCGATCTTTGCCACGGCTTTACCCGGCAAAATGGTTTTGCCTCCAGGGCCTGTGTAGCCGCCAACCAAGCCTTCGATGTTAATTGTGGGGCGCGAGCAGAGCAGCTCAAGCGATTCTTGCCAGCTTACGTCGTGGACCCAGTGGTCGACGCCCATCTGCTTTTTTGCGTCGGCTTCGCTGAGGCGCCGCGCGGCTTCTGCGATCATTTTTTTGTCGGTGTCTGAGAGAGGGAGCGCCTTGGCGGCAAAACCCTCGACCACCGGATCGTTTCCATCCGGTGAAACGAGCGTGACGAGCGCTTCGACGAGATGCCACGCGGGACTGTCGACACGCGCTTTG
>DATEWL010000252.1:0-12601 GCA_035258025.1 Candidatus Acidiferrum sp.
TTGCTTCGATCGGGTGTGCAATCATAATTCTGACGGAGTTGGCAGGAAACTTTATCTTCGCTCGCTATTCCTTGGATGCTCCGGATAATCTCACCGCCCGCAGGATTCGCACACAGACACAAGTTTTGCAAAGGATTGCCACACTGAGCGTGAGCATCGTAACGGCGTCCGTCATGCTCATGACATTTCCCGCGGTCCGTCACCTCGGGGTGAGCTTACTCGCTTCCGCCGGCCTTGCGGGCCTGATTGTCGGCATGGCAGCACGCTCCACGCTTTCTAACCTGATTGCTGGCATTCAAGTTGCCCTCACGCAGCCCATCCGGATCGAGGACGCTGTGGTTCTGGAAGGCGAGTGGGGGTGGATCGAGGAAATTAATACCACCTACGTTGTCGTGCGCCTTTGGGACCTCCGCCGACTGGTCGTGCCACTGAGCTATTTCATTGAGAAACCATTTCAGAACTGGACTCGCACCAGGGCCGACCTCCTCGCGACCGCGATGATCTACGTGGACTACACTGCTCCCATCCAGGAATTGCGCGAGGAACTACATCGCATTCTTGAATCGACCGAACTGTGGGACAAAAAGACTTGGGCCCTGCAAGTAACCGATGCGACGGAGCGTACCATCCAAATCCGAGCCTTGATGAGCGCCCGTAACGGCCCAGCGGCCTTCGATCTGCGATGTTATGTAAGAGAAAAGTTGGTTCAATTCCTCAAAAACAAGTATCCGCTCGCTCTGCCCCAGCAAAGAGAACAAAAATTCACCGCTGGGCAAAATTAGAGCTGTCATTGCGTTTTCTCTTGTTCACTGTTCTCTATCGAACGCGGCTCGTGTCCTCGGCAATCCAAATCTCATTCTCGAAATAGCTATTCTCTTTCTACAAGAATCGCGATGCCCTCTTACAGGAAAAACCCGATGGTTGCGCGCGCCGGGCCTTGCTAGCTTGATTTCCAGAAACACCTCTGACACACCCACCGAGAGCAGGTGCCTGACCGAACACAGGCGCCTGTTCTCCTCCCTCCCGCGAACTGAGAGACGAACGCGCAGCTGGTGTTTGAAAGCCGGATGAGAATCGATAGTGGAGTTTGTGGGCTAACTGAGCTCTGTATCCGCAGATTAGGCTGAAGCAGGCGTGGACAGCCGTGCAGGCGTGTACGCCGCCATTCAAATTTTGGCTTATTAGCTTGGGGCTTTGCTTTTCCTAAGCGTCCTCTCCCGAGTTATCTCTCGGGAGCCATCATTGCGTGAATCACGCGGCCGTTTCGAACGCTATAGATGAAATACTCGCCCGGCGAGTTTGCCGCCAGACGCGCCAATTGGTTCTTGGCCTCTTCCAGCCCTTCCACAGCCTTCACCCAGAGCGGGTGACCATCGGGTAGTTTTTTGAAGATGTCGAACTTCGCACCCATGATTTCCCCCCGAATCAGTTTTGTTGTGACTGCTGGAGATAAAGGCAACCGACGCGCCATTTGCACCATGGAATTAAATGTTTTCAAAATCAATCAGTTATGGATGGAAGGCGAGGAGAGCGATGCGCTGAGGTGTATCGAAATGCGAACTTTTTCTGACTCAATATGTATTTTTTGCTCATCAGCCACGTACTAGAACTTGAGAAGGTCCCGGATGAGATGCCATACGCTATTTGGCCAGCCTCGAACGAGGCGCCTAACATTCGACCTGCTATTTTTCTTGTTTATTTTCTAATGCGGAGTCAGGCAGCGGGAGCGTAGCAGTGACCGTGGTTCCTTCCGCAGTGAAAGCTAGCTCCAGGCTTCCTCCCAGTTGTTTTACGCGCTCATTCATGCCACGCAGCCCAACGCCAAACGTGCCCATCCAGTCCTGCGTTCGGTCTTCCAGATTCTTAGACTGCGTTCCTTTCCCCTCGTCAATGACCTGCAGGACGACCGCCTGCTCTTTCGTCAGCAGGCGCACGATCGCCGTGGAACTGCCCGAGTGTCGATGCACGTTCGTCAGGCTCTCTTGAAGCACGCGAAATATTGCCAACTCCATGTCCCCATGAATGCGGTCAAACTCTGGCGAAACCTCCAGAGTGGTCTTGATTCCACTCCGCTTTGTGAATCCCTCCAAATACCAGGGAACCGCCGATTTCAAACCCAGTTCCTCAAGCATCGGGGGATACAACAGATAAGAGATTGTACGAACTTCCGAGATAGCCTCTTCAATCAGTTGGGAACACTCGGTCAACTCGCGGCTATCCCCTCGTTGACTTCGTTCCGCCGAGGACTTCAGCGAATCCACCTTCATCTTCAACCCGACAAGGTATTGGCCTACGCTATCGTGGAGATCTCTGCCGATGCGCCGGCGTTCCTCGTCTTGCGTTTGCAAAAGCCGAAGGGAAAGTTGGCGGAGCGACTTTTCCGAATCGTGCAACTTTCGCTGCGCCTCCGTTCTCTCCGCAATCTCTTTTCGTAATACCTCGTTGGCGCTTATTCTCTCCGTAAAATCACGAGTCACTTTTCCGAATCCGATCAGCTCCCCGCTCTCGTTTCTTATCGCCGAAATGATCACATTGGCCCAGAAGCGAGAACCATCTTTGCGCAACCGCCATCCCTCATCTTCAAACCGCCCTTCCTTGGCGGCGATCTCCAATTCTCGCTCCGGTTTACCCGCCCGGAGGTCTTCCTCCGGATAAAAGACGGAGAAGTGCTTCCCGATGATCTCGGAAACTGCATATCCCTTAATGCGTTCGGCTCCCGTATTCCAGCTGCTGACGTGGCCCTGCACATCTAGCATGAAGATGGCGTAGTCCTGAACGGCATCCACCAATAGCCGGAATCGTTCTTCCGTGCGGCGCATCGCAATCTTACCCTCGCTACCTTTGAGAAACGTGTCGCCATCCTGGAACATGGCAGCCGAGTGTTCTGCACAAATTCTGACCAGTGGCTGAATGTTCTTTTCACCGTGACAACTCGTCATTGGATATGCGCACCGCAGAGAGAAAGAGTATTTTTTTGCCAGTTCGTTCCAAAGCTGTTCAAGCCGGACGGCCGCTTCGATTTTGCCCTCCGTCCACAACAACGCAACCATCTCTCCAAACGCGGCGATCTCGTGACCTGGACCCTTAATTGCGGCCCTGATGCGGCCTATCGCCCGGCCGACGGTCCCCGCGAAGCGCTCTGCGTCGGGCATCCCATCCACCATGATTTGCGATAACAGTGCGGAAGCGTCGAGGGCAACGTATCTGCCCTGCCTGTTGGCCCTCAGCGTGTCCAAACCGCAAGCCTTCAACCGTTGCTGCAGACCGTCCAGATGTACCTTGGTGGCTATGACGATCGCCGAATTGCCGGCGCCGAGAGCAGAACCGATAAAGTCGCCTAGGGAATCGAGCAGAGAATCACTCTCTTGATAAAAATAAACAACGTGCTCGCCTTGAGGAGCACCGTCGGTTCGCTGTGGCATCGGCGAATTCCTGGGGTCCGGGCTTAAAGCGCTGGTGCTCATTTCTATTCTCCTGCCCAGCGGTTGTGAGCACCCCTCCTGAACCGTTTAACTGGGGCGACCCAGCTGGGTCATCGCTCTTCATGCCGCAACTCTTTCCAGCTTTCCGTTTGAAAGTAACACACTCATTCGGTGCCGGAACCACTAAATACAAGAATCCCCTGGGCGTCTCGCGGAGCTGTCTATGATCGAATCGGGAAATGTAATGTTCCAGCCGTTGCCAAGCTATCGGGTAAATGCTGTATTTCCCACTCGAGGAAACTCCTGCACTTCTCTATCTGTCTACCTAGGCGTCCAACTCCCATCGCGTACCACTCCCTCTGATCCTCGCCGAATACGGCATCCCTCCTTAGTTTCTACTCCCATCACCCGATGGAAAACACTTCGAGCGACCGCTAGAATGCGGTTCATGCAACTGGGCGCTCTCCGGTTCGCGTCCACAAACCGCGCCTCGCAATCCGCGCAACCCGCAGCTCGAGAGCAACACCGGGTAAGCGATGGATGATCAGGCAGAAGGAAGCACAATGCGTATCAATCTTTCTATTCGTTGTTTGATGTTGATCTTGGGAATGCTGCTCATGTCCGTGGCATCTTCGGCGCAGGTTCGTGTCGGAGTCGCTATAACAATCGCTCCGCCAGAGCTTCCCGTCTACGAACAACCGATATGCCCCGGCGACGGTTATCTCTGGACGCCCGGATACTGGGCTTACGGTGATGACGATTATTATTGGGTACCAGGAACTTGGGTCCTGGCTCCCGAAGTCGGTTTTCTCTGGACCCCGGGCTATTGGGGTTGGGCAGATGGCGGATACGTTTTCTATGACGGCTATTGGGGTCCCCAAGTGGGTTTCTACGGCGGGATTAACTATGGCTTCGGTTACTTCGGCCACGGCTTTGAGGGCGGGCGCTGGGACAACGGGCACTTTTTCTATAACCGCGCGGTCTTGAACGTGAACGTCAATGTGATTCACAACGTCTACAACACACGGGTCAACGAAACCACCGTCACCCGCGTTAGCTTCAATGGTGGCAACGGCGGCATCAACGCGCGTGCCACCGCGCAAGAAAAAGCGGCTGCGCATGAGCGCCATATCCCACCGGTGGCTGCGCAAACGGAACATATTCAGGCCGCGCGTTCAAACTCGGAGCTGCGCGCTTCCGCAAACCACGGCAAGCCGCCAATCGCGGCGACTGACAGACCCGGAGAACTGAAAGGTGGCGGAGTCGTAGCGGCCAGAGAGGCTGGAGCGGTTCATGAGCCGCCGACACGTCCAGAAAACAGCGCTGCCCGTCCCAACAATGTGATCCATCCCAAGGATATTCAGCCTGCTGAACGCCCAGCTTCTCCAAGCACCGGTAACCCCAAACTGGACCAAAAATATCAGCAACAGCAGCAAAAGCTGCAAGCGAAGCAGGACCAAGAACGCCAGAGACTGCAACAGAAGCAGGACCAGGACCACCAGAAGTTAACTCAACAGAAAGCTAACGATGCAAAAAGACAACAAGTAGAGCAACAGCACCAGCAACAAACGCAGCAACTGGCGCAAAAACACGTTCAGCAACAACAACAGTTGCAGCAACGCCAAACGCCGCCACAGCACCAGGCTCAGGCAAGGCCTCCCAAGCCTTAATCGGCCGTTGAATGCTTTGCGGGCGAGGTATCTGCCAATCCACGGATGCCTCGCCCAGAAGTATGCTCAGAATCCCCTCTCGTGTACCAAAGCAATTTGTATCGCATCAGATACCTCACCGAAGCTCGCAAATCACATTCCTGAAACATTCCTGTAATTTGCCTCGTTCGACACTTCACGCATGGCACCGACGGCAGTCTTAGAGCACGGTTGCGAGAATCCACTCGCCTCCACGCTCCAGTTTCGAGCCGGCATGGCGCAAACACTGCAAGACCTGATCGATTGCCAGCGCCTGCGTTATCTGGTGTTTAATTGCGAGCTGGGAGAGGGGCTCGCGAGTTCCGTGCGGATCGGGCTCGATCGCGACCGATATGATTTCATTTGCGACCATCTGATGGTCCGCGATACCAGCTCCGGAAAATTAGTGGGAACGTATCGTATGCAGAGCGGTTTCCGTGCAAAAGGAAATCTTGGATATTACAGCGAGCAGTTTTTCGATTTCGCGCCATTCGAAGGGATTCGGGAGGAAGTGCTCGAACTCGGAAGAGCGTGCGTGCACACGGACTATCGGAATACGGCCGTGCTGCACATGTTATGGAAAGGAGTTGTGAGATACGCATTAAGCTGCAGGGCTCGATACTTGCTTGGCTGCAGTTCGGTGACCTCGCAGGACGAAAACGAGGGGCTGGCCCTGTATGAGGAGTTGCGGGGAAAGTACCTGATAGAGCCGGCGCTGCGCACGAATCCCAAGCCTGAGTTTCAATGCCGCACCAGTAACGCAACGACGCCGGTGCCAGCTACACCGCGCCTGTTTCGTGCTTACCTGGAGATCTCCGCGCGACTCTGCGGTCCGCCCGCGATTGACCGCGAATTCAAGACCATTGATTTTCTTACGCTGATCGATTTGCAGCGCCTCCCGGATCGCGTTCACACACGACTCTTCTAGGTGTTTATTCGAGCCGTGCTCGCCCTAGTCAGCGGCCTGACTGCTGGACAACAGTTCGCGCGCGAGTGCCAAGGCTTTCTCAGCCTGCGTGGCGTCGTCGAGTCGCCCACGGGCGAAATCGCGCGTGCCACCGCCCTTGCCTCCCATCTTGGCCAAAACTTCTTTTAGAAGGGCGTTCATGTCTTTCGCTGCCGTGGGATGCTGCGCGAAGAGGACGTGTCCACAACCCAGCCTTGCCAGGAGCGCGATCGACTTTTCTGTTTTCGCTACGTGCGTTGCAAAGTGTCCCAGGAATTCGGGTTCGACGTCCTCAAAAACACGATGAACCACGCGCAGCCCATCGGAGTTAGGTTCGGTTTCGCGCACAGCTTGCGCTGCCTCGATTTCCGCTAGGCGCTGCAAAAGAGCGCGCGTCCTTTTAAAATTGGCGTAGCGCTCGGTAAGCGCGCGCTCCACGGCAGCAACTAGTTCTTCCGGTGCACAACTCAGCTTGTCCGCGGCCGCGCGAAGGCGCAAAAAATCCTGGCGGGCGGCCCGTTCGGCTCGGCCGCCGCATACGAATTCCACGCGCCAGTCTTGCCTCATCTTCGTACAGCGCCGCACAAGGAGAGTTCCGATCTGCCCGGTGCTCTTGACGTGCGTTCCGCCGCAGGGTTGGAGGTCAGCGCCCTCGATCTCGATAGCGCGCAAGATTCCAGGGCGGTCGACTTCTTTGCGCACTCCGAGTTCCGCCAGATCTTCAGCAGTGCCATAACGAACGGTTAGGGACCGGTCTTCAAAGATAATTTTGTTCGCCGCGCGTTCTGCTCCCTCCAGTATTTCGTCGGTAGGTTCAGGGCCTCGCAGATCGATGGTGCAGAAGTCTGCGCCGAGATGGAAGGAGACTGTCGTCCTCCCATATCGCTCTTGAAACGTGGCCGAGAGCAAGTGCTGTCCGGAGTGCTGCTGCATATGGTCGAAACGGCGCGGCCAGTTGACGCAGCCGAGGACGTCCGGACTTGCGGGGCGGTGGTCGACGAAGTGAATGATTTCGTCTCCATCGTCGCGGACATCCAACACATTCGCGTCCCCGATTTTGCCTAAATCGTTTGGTTGTCCTCCGGAGGTGGGATAGAAGGCGGTGCGATCGAGAACCAGTCCCCAGACTTGCGCGGTAATTCCGGAGTTCACATCGGGAGGAAGGACCTCACAATGCATGACCCGCGCGTCGAACTCTTTCACGTATGCGTCGTCATAATAGATCCGGTGTGTCTTCATAGAGTTTGGGCAGCTTATGCCTGCAAGGCGCGTTGCCACGCTTCCGAGTATTTGTAACCCGTGCCGGTGTTGAAGAGCACGACGCTCTCGTGTGGCTTGATCCAGCCGGAAGCCGCGAGCTTTCGCGTGGCGCTCACGGTGGCGGCGCCTTCCGGTGCAGCGAAAATCCCTTCGAGCGACGCTAGCTCCTTCCCTGCTTGCAGCATCTCTTCGTCGGTCACCGTCAGAGCCGTGCCATTAGTTTGCTTGAGCATCCGCAGAATGAGAAAGTCGCCGAGCGGTCCTGGGACGCGAAGACCCGAGGCTAGAGTCGCGGCGTTTTGGAAAAATTCCGAGGTCGCGCGCTGCGCTTCCCACGCTTTTACGATTGGCGCGCAGCCTTCGGCCTGTACCGCAACCATGCGCGGCCTCTCAAAGCCGATCCAGCCCATCTCTTGCATCTCATCAAACGCTTTGCACATGCCGATCAGCCCGACGCCTCCTCCAGTGGGATACAGGATCACATCCGGCAGCTTGCCGCCAAACTGTTCCCAAAGCTCGTAGCCCATGGTCTTCTTGCCTTCGATGCGGTAGGGCTCCTTGAGGGTGGAAACGTCGTACCATCCTTCGCCGTCTTTGTGCTCGGCGACGTATTTGCCGCAGTCGGAGATTAAACCGTTTATTTTGATGATTGTAGCGCCAAAAGCCTGGCATTCCATCACGTTCGCCGAAGGCGTGTCTGCTGGCATTACGATGACGGCAGGAATTCCAGCAGCAGCAGCGTAGGCTGCCAGGGCGCCGCCAGCATTGCCTGCGGTGGGCGCAGCTAAAGCCTTTGCGTTCAATTGCTTGGCGCGAGTTACAGCCGCAGTCATGCCGCGGGCCTTGAAAGAACCGGTGGGATTCAGGTCTTCGTATTTAACCAACAGGTTGAATACACCGAGCTTCGCCCCAAGCCTCTTTGTTGGCAACAGGGGTGTCATACCCTCTCCCAGGGTCACAGGCGGGTCGTCCGGCAGGACTTCGGCGTAGCGCCAGAGCGAGTGCGGACGCGATTTCAAGCTTTCCAGTGTTAGTGTGGCAGTTGCGCGTTTCAGGTCATATTTCGCATAGAGCGGCTTCCCGCAAGTGCAGAGGTGTTGCTCAATGGTGGAATCGTACTTTTTCGCGCACGCGGAGCATTCCAGTTCCAATACGTTCGTTCGTTTGGTCATCTCGGAAAGTCTATCACAGGCCTTTTTGGCTATTCTTTAGGCGGCAGGAGGCCGCTGACGTTTCGGATGGCATCTCAGATTGAAGGTATAATGGATAGATGAGCGTCAGGCTGATCGCCCTGGATATTGATGGCACCCTTCTGGACAGCCGCTGGCAGCTTCCGGAGGCGAACCGGGCTGCGATAGCGGCAGCCACGCGGCGAGGGATCGAGGTCGCCTTGGTTACCGGTCGACGTTACGATTTCGCCTTGCCGATTGCGCGCCAGATCAATGCGCCGCTGACGATGATTGTCAGCAACGGAGCGGTCATTCGAACGTTTGACGGCGAGACGCATGTGCGGCACTTGCTGGCGCGGGATACCGCGGTACGTGTTTTGGAGTTGACGCAAGGGTGGCGGGATTGTGCGGGAGTCGTTTTTGACCGGCGGCGCGAAAATCAGATCATGCTTGAGTCCATAAACGAGGACGATCCGATTCGAACCGCTTACTACACGCGCAATCGCGAATTCCTGGGATTGGCCAATCCGCTGGAAAGCTGTCTCACCGAAGATCCGATTCAGGTGATGCTCAGCGGAAATATCTCACGGATGCGAGATGCCGAAGTTGCGCTCCGAGGGGCTGCGTTCGCGGCCGAGTTTGCACTGGCCGTGACCGTTTACGAGAGCAGAAATTTCTCGATGATCGATGTCATCAATCCTGTTTGCTCCAAAGGCGCATCGCTGGCGGAGTGGGCTACTTTGCGGGGAGTGGCGCGCGAGGAAGTTCTGGCCATCGGCGATAATCGCAATGATCTGGAGATGCTCGAGTTCGCGGGCATTCCCGTGGTGATGGGAAACGGCGTAGCGGAATTGAAGGGATTTGGCTGGCACGAGACCGCAAGCAACGATGATGGCGGCGTTGCGGCGGCTATCGAACATTTTGCTTTGCGAGAGGCGGCCCCGTGCGCCTGATGCGCACTCTTCTATCGTGTGCGCTTTTTTTCGCAGCTGCCCCGTGTTTGCGCGCGGAATACGTCGCATTGCGGAACGGGCAGCGGCTCCATGTGACGGGATATCAACTTCTTGGAGACAAATACCGGCTACAAATTGCGGGTGGAATCGTGGAAGTGCCGATGGAGGAAGTTGTCTCCATTGACCCAGAAGAGGTATTTGCTCCGCTGCCGCCCTCAATCGCTCCAGCGGTGCCGTTGCATGAAATTGTGAAGGCTGCGTCCGCGCGTTACAGCGTCGACGCCGACCTTATCTTCAGTGTGATTGCCGCGGAATCGAATTTTGATCCGAAAGCCGTCTCGAAGAAAAATGCCCGCGGCCTGATGCAACTGCTGCCGGAAACGGCGTCGCGCTTCGGCGTGCACGATATTTTCGATCCGCAAGAGAACATCGACGCCGGAACGCACTATCTGCGCGACCTCTTGCAGCGGTACAACTATGATTTGGCGCTTGCCCTGGCTGCTTACAATGCGGGACCGGAGCGCGTCCAGCAGTTTGGGCGGGTACCGCCATACGCCGAGACGACTTCTTACATTCGCCGGGTGAAGCGAGGGTACGAGAAGAGCAAAGCCGGTCTGTCGCTTGAAGTTGCGCCAAATCCATCCGCCAAGAAGACAACTTCTTCCCCAGCTGCAAAGTCGAGCTCGAGCGCAGTCACTTCGCAGCTAAGTCTCTCGAATTAAATCAAAATTTCAAGGTTTGGGAAGTTAGCCAAAGGCGGCTTTGCCCCATTTACTGGTCTGAGGATTGTACTCAGCGCAGGACGGGCACGGCGTGCCGTGCCCCTACCGAGTGGGTTTCTCCCGATAGAAAGTCGCGAGCTATTGTTGTGTGGGATTTGGATTGGGCGGCACTGCCGTCGGAGGAGCCGGCGGCGGGTTTAGAGGATTGGCGGGTGAATTGATCGGATTTTGCCCCGGCGCGCCCGTGGGAGCCCCGATAGGCGTGCCCGGAGCAGCGCCTATGCCCATGTCCTTAGAAGGATCCCAGATAAATTCGAACAGACGATAATTGTGGGCCTTCTCATAAACCACGATGGAACTTTCATTGACTTTGCTTCCTATGCCGATGATGTTGCCGCCCATGATTGTCGGCGTATTTGCAGGGGGAACTGCTTGAGCATCGGTGCCTGTGGCGGATGTGTCGGTTCCTTGCGCACCGGTAGCTGTTCCCGTTGCGCCGGTTGCGTTTCCCGGAGCGCCCGGAGCAGGAGCAGAGCCGGGCCCAGCGATGCCGCCAGTCGGAGCAGGCTGAGTGCCCAAGCCACCGAATGACGAACCCGCCGCGGCGCCTTGTTGTCCGCCGGGAACGGGCATCTGAATTCCGCCCTGAGGCGGCTTAAGGCTCCCGATGAGATTCCCCGCTGGACCGACATAAATCAGACGCCACGAGCCATCCTCTTTGTTCATGGGGTCTTTGTATGCTTGCCGCATAAAACGGAGATTGCCGACTTTGGGTTTGACCAAATCGTCCATGGAGGTCGGGAAGCGGCCCAGCTTGCGATAATAGAGTTTGATGCCGCGGGTGTATTGCTTGCCGCGCCAGATCATTTCCTGCTCTTTTTCGCGGCGGCCTTCCGTCAGGATACGCAACCCAATGGACATGGTGCTGACGAGGACGAGAGCGGTGAGAAACACAACCAGCAGCAAGGCGTAGCCGCCTTGATTTTTTCGCGCTCTCGTCGGTGCAAGTCTATCTATCATGCGGACGGCGGAGCGGCCTGCTCCTCCAGAGGCGTGGTGCCATGAAGCCCGCTGGAAATCTCCTGGAACTCGAGAAAGGCATTGCTGATCTTAAGAATGCGATAGCGGCCTAGCAACGTCTCTCCCTCGCTTACAATAAAAATATCCTCGCCGTCGGTAATGAAGGCGCGCCGGGGTGTTCCGGTTGGGACTGCACCGTAGCCAAAAAATTTGAGGTTGGGAGGTAGATTCGCAATAGTGGGCAGAGGTGCAGGCGTCGGCACGACAGGCCCAGTCGGAACAACTACCGGCTTCGATTTGTGCGGGTCCTCAGCCGGAGGAGGGGCAAGCGGGCTGAACGGGTTGCGTCCGTTGCTCTTGTACTCGGTCCCCTGTGCACGCTTCAACTCGTCCCAGCGAATTTGCGGGTTATCTTCTCCCAAGGGCTTGTATTCTTGAATGAAGTTCGCCGTCTGCGTTGTAGGCGTCCGATTGCGCAACTCCAAACCCCAAACAAGCGCCGCGACAACGACGAGCACAACAAGAACGATGATTTGCTGCTTCTGCTTCATGCGCCTTCTCGAAAATAAGTTCGCACGTGAAGTCCCACGCGAATGGGCCCTGCGGCGGATTGAGACTGGGTATCCGTAGCAAGCGCCAAGCCATCGACCACGTAAAATCTCTGAGATCGCTGCAAGCCATTCACGAATCGCACGACACTGCCATAGTCTCCGTTAACTGTTGCATCGATGGTCACCTCAGCCATGCCACGGTTGGGGATATCTTTTCGCTTTTGTGCACGAGTCTCAATCCGGAGGCCGGATTTTTTTGCGATCTCATCAAGTTCGGCTTCGATCGAAGAATACCCGGTGCTTGCCGCTGGAAGGGACTGTTCGAACTTTTCACAATCGCTGAGCGTGCGAGGCATGTTGTCCTTGATAGATTGCGCGGACTTGATATCGCCCTTCAGGACTCCGAGCTTTGTAGTTTGCTCGTCGAATTCCCGTTGCGGCGTTTGCGGCGATGAGGACAGCTTCCAGCTATAGATAGCCAGTCCCATGTCCACGGCCAAGAGCAGTCCGAGAACGATCAAGATGGCGCGTTTTTGCAATGTGAAGTCGCGGTGCATCAGCTCCTCAAGTACTCCGCACTCAGTTCCACAACGATCTGATCAACATTTGTCCCTGGAGTGGGGCGGTGCGAGGCGATCACTTCGATGCTCGTAAAAGTTTTCGAGTCTTCCAGGGCTTTCAAGAACTTGAGCTTAGCCTCATCACTGGCAGCGCCGATGGTGAATTTCACCTCGATGCGGCCTTTCTCCTGTTTCGGCTCGATGCTGACAACGCGCACACCGGCGGGAAGAACTTTTTCAAGATCCATGAACATCAGGGTCCAGTTGAAGCTCCGAGCATCGATGAGGCTATTGATGAAAGCGGCGCGGT
>DATEWL010000253.1:0-3590 GCA_035258025.1 Candidatus Acidiferrum sp.
GAACTCGCCAGAGCGTTCAAGGTTGAGGTCGCCCTCCTCGCCTACCGCGACACCGATCTCGAGCGCATCTACCTGTGGCGCCTAAAGCTCGGCGAGAGCGAGCGCCTAGTCCCCGAAAGTTACCCCCTAGCGCGCGCCGACGGCTTCCTTCTCGACGACATGGACGCCACCGTCTGCTGGAACAGCCTCGAAGGCGCTGGCAACGGTTTCGGCTGGGACCGCCGCGATGGCCGCCGCCTCGCCACCCTTCCACGCCTTCCCGGCCCCACCCAGCAGGAACTCCACATGCGCTCCATGCTCTCCGTGGCCTTCGACCAGATGGGCCAGCCCGCCGGCCGCCTCTTTCTAATCAACGGCCGCAAGCCCTTCGAACGCCCTGACCTGGCCTGGCTCGAGCGCATCTCCCGCCACATCGGCCCCTCGCTCGAAAACGTATTCCTTCTCCGCCATCTCCGCGCCCGCGCCATCGAAGGCGAACGCAGCCGCATCTCCCGCGACCTCCATGACGGCATTCTCCAGACCCTTCTCAGCATCGAAATCCAGCTCGACGTCCTCCGCCGTAAAGTCGCTTCGTCACCCGACCAGGCCGAAGCCAACCTCGGCAACCTCCAGCACACCGTTAAGAATGAGTCCGCTGAGCTCCGCCGCATGGTCACCGACCTGCGCCCCCTCCGCGTCCAGAGCGCCGATCTCGTCGATTTAATGCAGGGTTTCGCCGAGCGCTACCGCAACGAATCCAGCCTGGCCCTCGACGTCATGATCGAGTCCGCCGACCTCCACGCTCCCGACCGCGTCTGTCGCGAGATTTTCCAGATTTACCGTGAAGCACTCAACAACATAAAAAAGCATGCGAAGGCTTCCCATGTCGTGGTAAAACTGTCGCAGGATGACAGTCGCATCGTTTTGGTAGTTGACGACAACGGCGAAGGTTTCAGTTTCGCCGGCCGGTTCACTGGGGATGAGCTCGACCGCCTGCGATTGGGTCCGATTTCCATCAAGGAGCGTACGCGTACCGTGGGGGGCCTATTGACTGTAGAGTCAAACCCCGGCCATGGCGCTCGACTGACTATCGAGGTTCCGCTCGGTTGACATGGCCAAAACTAAACAACAAATTCGCGTCCTGCTAGCCGATGACCACGCGATCTTTCGCGATGGCCTCCGCAAACTCCTCGATTCTGATGAGGACATCACTATCGTCGGCGAAGCACAGAACGGCGCGGAGTGCATCAAGCTCCTCGCCAAGCTCAAGCCGGAAATCCTGCTGCTTGATCTCCGCATGCCCGATAAAGACGGCCTTGCGGTCCTCGAAGAAGTCAATTTCGATACGCTCCCCACGCGCGTCATCGTTCTCACCGCCGCCGAAGATGATCGCGACGTTGTTCGCGCCATGCGCCTCGGCGCTCGCGGCGTGGTTCTCAAGCAGTCAGCCACAGATCTTTTGGTGAAGAGCATTCACCGAGTTCACGCCGGCGAAATCTGGCTCGACAATCGCATGACCGCTGAAGTCATGAAGGCTTTTTCGAAGTCCTCCGAGTCCGGACCGCGCCGCGAAAAGCCCCTCCTCAGCGATCGTGAAAAGGAAATCGTCCAGCTTGTCGCCCAGGGCTTCCGCAACAAAGAAATCGGCGAAAAGCTTTTCATCAGCGAGCAGACTGTAAAAAATCACCTGCACAACATCTTCGATAAACTAGGCGTTTCCGACCGACTCGAACTCGCCCTCTACGCGATTCACCATCGCCTCATCGACCAGACCTAGCACGTCCCAAGTCTGATCGCGACTCGTACATCACCGCCGATATACCAATTCTCGTTTACGCTCACTGGGCCGTTGGCTTAGCCTGCGTTGGTTCTTGGTGCGGCGCTGGTGTCTCCCCGCCCTTCATCTGCGTCACTGGTCCCGGCTTCGAGAGCCCCTGAGATTCGTAGAATGTGTTGAAGAAAAATTTGTAAGTACCGTGCGACTGCCCGCGCCATTGTGGCCGGAATCCCAGCAAATAGACGCGTCCCTTGCCGTATTGCACCTCCAGCGCCGCGGCTTTTCCTTGTATGCGCTCCGGACGCAGCAAGTAGCCGCTCATCAGCGGGCTCTCGTCTTTCGGGTACGCCGCCAGCACACGCCCCCGGAAACCTTCTTTGGCCTCGAACGCCGGACCCCGCTCAAACATCACGATCGGATCGTGTGGGAGCCCCCACGTCGCTGAATGCCCCATATCCTGCAATTCGACGCGCAGCAAGCAGCCGGAGCAGAAAAACTCCTCATCCTTCAGCCCAGCCAGCACATTCTTCACCGGCAAGCCCAGTTGATCGACGGCGAACACCGATGCATTGTTGAATGCGATCAGCGTGCCACCCGCCAGCACGAACTCTCGCAGCGCCATCACGCCGAGTTCGCCAATCCCTCCCACGTACTCTCCCGGTACACTGCCGGCTCCGAAACCGTTGAAAATTGCATCGGGCGAACCGTCCGGAATCAGGATGGCGTCGAACCTCTCGCGCAAATTTCCGGCTTGAATATCGCCGTTGCGCAACGTGACCGGATCGAACTTAAAATTTTGCAGGATCCACCGCGTCCAACCCTCATCGATGAACGGAACCCACGCCCGATACAGGCCCACGCGCGCTTTCTTCACGCTGATGGAGTCTTTCGGCGCCGCCGCGACCGTTTTGAGCGCGAGCGAATTCTCCTTGGCAATTCCGTCGAGCTTGTCGCGCTCCATGCCCGACACCACAATCGCGCCAGTTTCGACCCCATCGGAAGTTTCGGTTTCGCCAGGCGCGAAACCGGCGTGGCCTCCGCTCGCAAGCACTTCGTTCAACAGTTTGAAGCTTGCGTTGGACTTGCGGCTCAAGACGAACACGCTTCCCGTTCCGCTCACGCTCCCTGCAGGCGGCGTGAATTTTTCAAGCTTCTCCAATGCGCCGCGCTCCGCTGTTCCGATCGGTTGCAGGACTGGCGCCACCTGCACGCCCATCTGCATTGGCAGCGTCCAGCCCGTCACGTCGTACGGCAATTTCGGCGGGCTGCTTGGCGTTTCGCGCAGATCCGGATACATCTGTGGCTCGAACAATTCCTTCACCAGTGGCGAAAACGGCTGATCCATCAGCACCACCCATGTCCCGGGCGCGTATTCGCGGCCGTTCGCGTGGAAGGGCTTCGTGGCTTGCTGCACCTCGATGCCGTTGATCATGAGTTTTTGCACCAGCGTAGCCGTTGTCGGCAGATCCCGCTGCTCTCTCGGAATGACGTATCCGAAAGGCGCTTCCTTGCGGAAACGCTCAACGTTGTCCCGCGCCGCCTGATAGCGGTTATAGAGAAGCTCTTCGCGGTATTTCGCGGCAGTGTCCAGCACAGACATCGACGCGCCCTCCATGTAGTTCACCGCATCGCTCAGGCGCCACCAGCCGCCTTTCCACGGGCTGCTGTAGAACACATCCGAACGCAAGCCCCGCTGCTCCTTAGGGAATTCATCCACTGGATAGAATCGAGGCGTCGCGTAGCGGAAAAGAGCCGTCTCCGTGAAAAACGAAATGCTGTTGCGGAAAATGTGGGTGAAATCCAGGAATCCCGGATACCAGTTGTCGAAGCCCAC
>DATEWL010000254.1:0-2456 GCA_035258025.1 Candidatus Acidiferrum sp.
ACTAGGATTGGTGCACGGCTGGATGAATGGCGCCGGAGTGCCTTGGTCGTTCTCACTATTTGGGACGTATGCAGGATTGGTGGGAGGCGAATTCGTAGTTGTGGCACTTGTGTCGGCGTTCGTAATCAAGCTGCGGCCGCCGTGGGCGAGGATCGCGGTACGGGTGGCGGGAAGCTGGATTGTTGCCAGCGGCTTGTTGCTGCTGGGCTGGGCAGCGCGACGCGGTTGACGACTCTTCGAACATTCTCGCGTTTTATCTGGCTATTCACGCCCCGCACGCTTGTGCGCAGGGCAGGCACGGTTCTAGAATAGGAATCAGCAGCCGAGGGCCGCTTTGTAAGTCCGCACTCATTCCGCTGCCACATACATACGCTTTCAAGTTTCGTTTGATTTTATTCGAAAGGACTCATCGCCCCCGGGAGCCCCATGACGAACCTTGCTGAATTTATAGAAGGTAATCGCGACAAGCATTTGGCGGAACTCTGCGAATTTTTGCGAATCCCCAGTGTCAGCGCCAAGAGCGAACACAAACCGGACATCGAACGCGCGGCTCGCTGGGTCGCCGACAATCTTCGCGCTGCCGGTTTTCAGAAAATTGAAATCGTTCCCACGAATCTCCATCCGCTCGTCTACGCCGAATCTCTCGAAGCTCCTGGCAAGCCCACTGTCCTCTTCTACGGCCACTACGACGTGCAGCCCGCAGAACCGCTCGATCTTTGGACTTCGCCAGCCTTCGAACCCACCGTTCGCAATGGCAATCTCTTTGGACGCGGCACCGCCGATGACAAAGGCCAGGTCCACATCCATCTAAAGGCGCTCGAATCCATTCAGAAAGTAAACGGAAAGCTGCCCATCAACGTAAAAGTCCTGATCGAGGGCGAAGAAGAAGTAGGCAGCGTCAGCCTCTGGGACTACGTGCAAAAGCATAAAGAAAAACTGAAGGCCGACGCGCTCGTCGTTTCCGACACATCGATGCTCGCGAAGGGCGTGCCTTCCATTACCTACGGATTGCGCGGATTGAATTATTACCAGATCGAACTAACCGGTCCCGCGCGCGATCTCCATTCCGGCGTGTACGGTGGCGCGGTCCCAAATCCCTTGACGATTCTCGCCGAACTCTTCGCTAAACTTCACGACAAGAATTTCCGCGTCGCCGTCCCTGGTTTCTACGACAAAGTCGCAAAAATTTCAGCGGCAGAGCGCAAGGCTTTGAACGCGCTGCCCTGGAAGAAAAAAGCATTTGAAGAAGCCGTTGGCGCGCCGGGCTATTTCGGCGAAAAAGGTTTTACGATTGTCGAGCAACTTTGGACACGGCCCACTCTTGAGTTGAACGGCGTTTGGGGCGGCTATCAAGGCGAAGGCGCCAAGACGGTCATTCCATCCAAAGCCTACGCAAAATTTTCCACGCGCCTCGTTCCCAATCAGGATCCCCACAAAATTGCCGCGCTCGTCGAAAAACACGTCCGCAAACTTTTGCCCAAATCTGTTAAGTGCAAGTTCGAAGTGCTCAGTACTGGCAAGCCCTGGGTTGCCCCGTTCCACGCGCCCATTTTCAAAATCGCCCAGAGCGCTCTCGAAAAAGGTTTCGGAAAAAAGGCCGCCTTCATTCGCGAAGGCGGCTCGATCCCCTTCGTCACGCAAATGCATGACACCTTCAAAGTTCCCTGCGTGCTCATCGGCTTCGGTCTCCCCGACGAAAACGCGCACGCTCCCGACGAACATCTCGCTCTCGAAAATTATTTCGGCGGCATCAAAGCCATCGCCCATTTCTATTCCGGCCTCGCCGCCCTCTAATCGCGGGAGTTTTTTACGCGGCAAATCGCTGGAGACGGCATTTTTTCGGGTTATTCACAAGCGCCTCTCAAAAAAGCCGCATTTTTCCGGCCTTTTTTGCGATTTTTCCTTGCGTTCTCCTTTCAGCTTGGCTATAGTGCCCAACGGCCCGAGTTTTTCCGCAGCAAAACAGGGGTTTTTCGCTCGTGGCCTGCCCCGCTCGTTTCGGGGTGGAAAGTAAATACAGGAGGATAAGCAGACTAGATGGCAGCCAAGCCAATGAGCAAGAGCAAGATCGTGTCGCACATCGCCGAGAAGTGCGGCACACCAAAGAAAACCGCAGTGCTCTTTTTCGAAGAGCTCTTCAAGCTTGCGGTGAAAGAAGCCAAGGGCGCCGCGGGCAAGTTCGTTATTCCGAACATTGGCCGCGTCGTGAAAGCGCACCGCAAGGCGCGCATGGGCCGTAACCCCCAGACGGGCGAAGCGATCAAGATCAAGGCCAAGACCGTAGTTCGCCTGCGCCCGGCGAAGGCGTTCAAGGACGCCGTGCTGAAGTAAATTCTCTGCTTCGCAGAGAATGGGCCCGGACACAGCGCACGAGAATCGGCTGGCGCTTTTACGCAGAGTTTGCTGGCCGCCGCTTCGGATCGCGCTAGGTGCCTGGGCAGGTGTCCCGGTTGAGT
>DATEWL010000255.1:0-5165 GCA_035258025.1 Candidatus Acidiferrum sp.
GAGCTTTGAGGAGGGCGATTATGCGAAGGACGTCAGATACATTCGAAAGGCGCTGTTGAATTTACTGGTAAGCTAGTGTAACTGGCAGGGAAAATAGCGCTAGTGGATGAAATTGAGGCCGTTGGGGATGAATTGCGGGAAGACGTAGGCGTAGAGCATGACGATGACGCCGACGATGGAGGCCAGGGCTACGGAGTGCCAGAAGACGAAGCGGAAGATGGAGCCTTCCTGGCCGACCTGGTTGGTGGCGGCGGTGGCGATGCAGATAGATTGGGCGTCGATCATTTTGCCCATGACGCCGCCGGCGCTGTTGGTGGCGCACATCAGGATGGGGCTGAGGTTGAGCTGCTGGGCGGTGATTTTTTGCAGGCCGCCGAAGAGGACGTTGGAGGAGGTGTCGCTGCCGGTGAGGGCGACGCCGAGCCAGCCGATGAAGGCGCCGAAGAAGGGGAAGAACCAGCCGGTGCGCGTGAAGGCCAGGCCGAGGACGGCGTCCATGCCGGAGTAGCGCGTGACGTAGCCGAGGCCGAGCATGCAGGTCATGGCGATGATGGCGAAGCGCAGGCGGAAGAGAGTGCCGCTGAAGATTTTTATGATTTTGCCTGGCTTGAGGCCGAGGATTATGGCTGAAACGAGAGCGGCTAGGAAGCAGGCTGTGCCGGTGGCGGTGAGCCAGTTGAAATCGAAGCGGGCGGCTTCGGCGGAGGGCTTTGCCACGACGGGAGCGGTGCGGTAGACCTTGTTGTGGAGCGCGGGCCAATCCCACCCGGCGGGGCCGGGGCGATTTTTGCCGTCGGGCATTACGACGGTGAAGGCGGGGGTGGTGGCCTTATTCATGGCGAGCTTGATGCTTGGCAAGCCCCACGCGAGCACAATGAGCGAGAGGATAGCGAACGGTAACCAGGCTTTGGCGATTTGGCCAGCGGAGTAGCGCTTGCCAGCAAGAGATCTTTGACGGATTTCCCAATCGTCGCCCATGGTGTCTGTGACGGAAGTCTGCGTTGCGGTGCCGGTTTTGATGGCGTCGGCGTCGCGCTCTTCGGGGAAGCGCCAGATGCGCTTGGGTTTCCAGAAGCGGAGGAAGATCATGGTGGCGATAAGGGAGACGACGCCGGAGGCGATGTCGACAAGGTTGCTGTCCATGTAGTTGGACCAAAAGAATTGCGTGCCTGCGAAAGAGAGGCCGACGACGAGGATGGCCGGAAAAACTTCCCACGTTTCGGACCAACTGACCATGGCGCGAACGAGCCAGAAGGGAACGATGACGGCGGTGATGGGGAGGATGCGGCCAATCATGGCGCTGAGATCGCTTTCGGGGAGGGCCGTGACAGAAGCGAGGGCGTGGACGGGAGTGCCGATGGCGCCCCATGCGACGGGAGCAGTGTTGGCGATGAGGTTGAGCGCGGCGGCGTGGAAGGGTTTGAAGCCGAGGCCGATCATGAAAGCGCCAGCGATGGCTACGGGCGCGCCAAATCCAGCGCAGCCTTCGATAAAGGCGCCGAAGCAGAAGGCCACGAGAAGGAGTTGGAGGCGGCGGTCGGGCGTGATGGCGGCGACGGACTGCTTCATGATTTCAAACTGGCCGGTTTCGACGGAGATGTCGTAAAGAAAGACCGCGGCAATGACGATCCAGACGATTTTGAGGAGGCCGTAGGCGGAGCCGTAGAGGAAGCTGCTGAGGGCCATTTGCGCGGGCATGTGGAAGACAAGGATGGCGCATAGAATAGCGGTGGCGGCGCCGGCGATCGCGCAAAGGTGCGCGCGGACTTTGAAGCCGGCTAGCAGGCCGAGAAGAACTACGACAGGCAGAGCGGCAACCAGCGTGGAGAGCCACCAATGGCCGAGGGGATCGTAAACTTGATTCCAAGTCACAGTTGGACCTCCAGAACGAAGTGGTATTCCATTTCAAATGTCATGAACTCCGCCTAATGCTTTGTGGGAGGCAATGCCGATAATCGCCGATGCCGCCCGGACTGGAAAGCGAGCTTTTCGGCTGTTGAGTTACGCTGTTGGTACTGCATTGTCAAGAGATAAGTCGAAATCGGCGGCGAGACTTATGTGAACGAATCTTCATAAAAGGCCGGCGTTGTTCAGGACGGAGCTCTGTCAGCGAAGAGCTAGCGCGGAGGCAGAGCTTCATAGACCACGCCTCGGCCGGGAACTATACTCTGTGCATGAGTTCGGACAGAGAGCTGCTCGGGGCGCTGCGGCAATACTGGGGATACGACGCGTTTCGTCCATTGCAGGAAAATATTGTGAAGAGTTTGCTGGGCGGGCGGGACACTTGCGTGGTGATGCCAACCGGCGGAGGCAAATCGCTTTGCTATCAATTGCCGGCGGCGATTTTGCAGGAGAAGACGGTCGTTGTGGTGTCGCCATTGATCGCGTTGATGCAGGACCAGGTGGCGCAGCTTGCGCAGATGGGAATTCCGTCGGCATTACTGAACAGCACGCTGGCCGGAGACGTTCAGTCCTTGGTGCAGCACAAGGCGATCGAGGGAGCGTACCGGCTTTTGTATCTTTCGCCGGAAAGGCTTGCGCGGGAAGACACAATTGGGTGGCTGAAGCGTGTTCCGGTTTCGTTTTTTGCGATTGATGAGGCACATTGCATTTCGGAATGGGGGCACGAATTCCGGCCGGAGTACCGGCAATTGAGCTCTCTGCGAAAACATTTTGCCGGGCTGCCGATTGCGGCGTTCACAGCGAGCGCGACGCGGCGCGTGCGGCACGACATCATCGCGCAGCTCGCGCTACGCGATCCGCACAAGTATATCGCGAGCTTTCACCGGCCAAATTTGCAGTACATCGTCAAGGAATGCGTGGGTAAGACGCAGCCCGAGCTTTTGATTCGAGCGATGCGGAAGTATGCGGGTAGCAACGTGATCGTGTATGCGCCGACGATCGCGCGGGTCGAGGAAACGGTGGATTATTTGGCGGAGCAGGGAGTTGCCGCGATTGGTTATCACGGCAAGATGGATGGCGACACGCGAAGGCAGAATCAAGAGCGTTGGATGTCGGACGAAGTGCGTGTGCTGGTGGGGACGATTGCGTTTGGATTGGGAATCAACAAGGCGGCGGTGCGCGCGGTGATTCATTTGTCGCTGCCGAAATCGATTGAGCAGTATTACCAGGAAGCAGGGCGCGCGGGGCGCGACAGTGAACCGGCGGATTGCATTCTGCTTTGGCAGAAGCGAGATGTGGGATTGCTGACGTATTTCGTGGAGCAATTGAGCGATCCGGCGGAGAAACAGCGCGCTTGGCAGCGGTACCACGAGATTCGGAACTTCGTGGAAGCGAGGGCGTGCCGCCACAACCAGATTTGCTTGCACTTTGGCGAGAATAAAAAATGGGAGTCTTGCGGCGCTTGCGATGTGTGCGTTGGAGAGCCTGACTGGCTCGCCGCGGCTGCGCCTGAGAAAAAAGCGGCGAAGCGAAAGGCCGCGACGGTGGCAGGCAGCGCGACCGGGGCGGCCGCTTTTCCGGTAAGAGAACCACGACGAGAGCCGACACATATTCCGTTGGTAGATGTGCGGAGGAGTAGCGCTGCTGCCGGGATCGATCCTGAGTTGCGCGAGTACCTACGTGAGTGGCGGCGGGCAACTGCAAAAGAGCGTCGTACTGCTGCGTTCATCGTGATGCATGATACTTCGCTCGATGAACTGTGCCGAGTGCGGCCCCGTTCGCTCAGCGAGCTTCGGGGAGTTTCCGGATTCGGCGATCGGAAGACCGAGATGTACGGCCGGGAGATTTTGGAGGCGCTTGAGGAGTTTGGACGCGGAGCACGGGCTGCCAAGCTCGAGTTGGAAAAAGCGAAGCCTGCTGAGGAGACAAAGCGACTGCTGGCGGAAGGCCGCACGTTTGATGAGATTGCGAAGACGCGCGGGCGGCAGTTTTCCAGCGTCGTCAGCCTAATTGTTGGGCTGATGGAACGCGGAGAATTGGAGTTCCAGCCGAGCTGGGTGGACGCTGATAAGCGAGCACAAATCGAAAAGGCTTGCACGCTTCTCGGATTCGAACGGATTAAACCTTTGAAGGAGGTTCTGCCTCCGGAAATTACTTATGAAGAGATTAGACTTGTTGCCGCGCACTTGCGGCTTGAGCGAGATGGACAAGCGCGAGAGCCGGTCGAGGGCTAGCGATCTCTGTCGACCTAGCACGCCAAACCCAGAAAAGCAGATCCCTCGCTATGCTCGGGATGACAACTCTGCGAAGTAATTGATGAGTGCGCGGGTATCCGTTAAGAACCTAAGGTATTTACAGAGCCGAGGAAACGGATGTGCCGGCGGCGGCGAAGACGGTGTCCATTTCGGCTTGCGCGAAGGACAAGAAGCACTGCACAACGACAGGATCGAATTGGGTGCCGCTGCACTGAATAAGGCGGCGGACGGCTTCTTCATGCGGAAGGCCTTTGCGGTAAGGGCGGGAGGAGACCATGGCATCGAAAGCATCGATCACCGTCACGATGCGAGAGACGATTGGAATTTCGGTTTCCCTTAAGCCTGCTGGATAGCCTTTGCCATCGAAAGATTCGTGATGATGAAGAATATCGAGAGCGGCGCGCTCAAATCCCGGTAGCATTCGCAAAACCGCCCAGCCGTATTCTGGGTGCTTCTTCATCAGGGCGTATTCTTCGTCGTCCAATTTCCCGGGCTTTTTAAGAATGAAGTCCGGGACGCCGACTTTGCCGATGTCGTGAAGAAGTGCGGCGACTTCGAGGTTCTGGAGTTCTGCTTCGTCGAGTCCGAGTTCTTGCCCGACGCGCATACCCCATTCCGCGAGTCGAGTGCTGTGTACGCCAGTATTGAGATCTTTCAAATCAAGGAGCTGGTTGAAAGCGCAGATGACCGAGCTGCGAAGGGCGGAGACTTGTTCTTCGACCTGCTTGATGCGGAGGGATTCCGGCGTCCACGCTGGAGTGGAGGACAGGGTAAACACCGGAATCCGCTCGCTCGACATGCTAATCAACTAGCGGCCACTCGAACTATTCAACCAGGCCGAGATGGCTTGATAGACGTCCAAGCGGCCATGGTTGAGCTCTGGTGTGAGTTGGATCGCATGAGAGAATGCGCTGGCCGCACTCTTTTGGTTGAGGGAAGGCTTGGCGGTCAGTAGCAGGTCGGCCGAGCCAGCAACCAGCGGCGAGCTGAAAGAAGTGCCTGAGGCGG
>DATEWL010000256.1:0-6155 GCA_035258025.1 Candidatus Acidiferrum sp.
GTCGGCGAGGAATTTGACGATCAGAGTGGTGCCAAAGCGGGCAAGAAAGAGGCCCAACGCGCCTCCGGCAAGGGAGAGAAGCAGAGTCTCTGCAAGGACCAGGCGAAGGATTGCGCCGCGGGTGGCCCCGAGAGCGGAGCGGATGGCGATTTCTTTTTTCCGTCCGAGGATTTTGCCGAGAACAAGATTGGCGACATTGGCGCAAGCGATCAATAAGACGAAGCTAACGGCGCCCAGCAAAACGAGCAGAGCAGGGCGGACGTCGCCAACGGTTTGTTCGCGCAAAGTAAGAATCTTAGCGCCCCAGCCTTTGTCGTCCTCGGGATAGAGCTGTTCGAGGCGCGTGGAAATGGCGCTCAGTTCGGCTTGCGCTGTGCGGATATCCACGCCGGGTTTGAGGCGGCCGATGACCTGGTAGTTGTGATTACCGCGCACCGCGCGCCTTTCGTCGGTCCAGGCCAGAGGGGTCCAGAGCTGCGCCCAACTTGGAAAGCTGAACGTGCGCGGCATGACTCCGATGACGGTGTAGGTCTCACTGTCGAGAACAATGTTGCGGCCAACGACGCCAGGATCAGCGCCATAGCGTTCGCGCCAAAGCGCGTTGCCGAGGACCACGACGTGACCCTGGCCGGGCCGGTCATCGTCGGGCGTAAAGCCGCGGCCGAGAATAGGTTGAACGCGAAGGATCGAAAAAAAGTCTGGAGCGACGGGTGCGGCTTGAATGGATTCCGGGCGTTCCTTGCCGCCGACGTTGAAGCGCGCGCCGCCGTAAGCCGCCATTGCCTCAAAGGAGCGGTTCTGGCTCTGCCAGTCGAGGTAGTTCGCAGGTGAAACGGAAAAGAGAGTCATTCCCGGGAAGCTCTTTGCGGGAGGGACGTGCCAAATCTGCATGATGCGGGAGGAGTCCTGGTAAGGCAAGGGGCGGAGGAGAACGGCGTTCACCACCGAGAAAATCGCAGTGTTGGCGCCAATGCCTAAAGCGAGGAGCAGGATAGCCGTGACGGTGAAGCCTGGGTTGCGAAGGAGGATGCGAAAGGCGAGTTGAAGGTCGGAGAAGAGGTTACGCATAAGAAGGCGCTCCTGGCCGCCGATGAAAGGCAGGTCGGCGGTGACATGCATAGGAGACGAACGAAACGGCAAAAGGTTCCAAGGATTTAGCGAGGCTGGGCGTGCCGGATACCACAAGGCGCGATTGCGCGAGTTTTGCGGGTCCCGCAGTCGGGGTATATAGTTGAACGAGGGCGTGCGCACCTCTCATCGCGCGCGACCCGGCACGAGATTTTCTAGTCAGCCGACAGGTAAAGCAAAGGCAACCTAGACGGATGGCCGCAGACGTCAGCAAGCATTTGGACCGCGCCAAGCGATTCCTCGAAAAGAACCGCGTCGAGGATGCGATCGAAGCCTATCTGGCGGTGCTCGATGACGCGCCGCAACACCAGGAAGCGACGCAGGCGCTGGGCGATCTTTACGCGCGGATGGATCAGCCGGAGCGCGCCGCCGTTTACTACGGCCTGCTCTTCGACTTGCTGATCGAGCCGCGCGACGAAACCAAGGCGCTGGCCATCTACAATCGTTTTCTGCGAAGCGGTTCAACATCACAACCGCCGGAACGCATCGCCCGCTATGCTTTCTTGCAGCAAAAACAAAATCATCCCGAAGAAGCCATCGACCAGTACACGAAAGCCGGCGAGCTTTTTGCGAGCGCGGGACGCAACGAAGACGCGCTCTTTTGCTGGGAGCGCATCGCGCAGCTCGATCCGGAGAATCTCAACCGGCAGATGCGGCTGGCAGAAGCGGCGGAGCAACTCGGCAAGAATGCACTGGCAGCGCGCACTTTTCTGCGGGCGGGGCAGCTTGCGTCGGCAGGGGGCGCCGAGGTTGATGCACTGAAACTGCTGGGACGGGCCTATAAGCTTGCGCCGCAAGAGCGCAGCGTAGCGCTCCTCTATGCACAGGCAAAACTGCGCAGCGACGGAGCGGCAGAGGCGGCTACGCTTCTCGAGCCATTTGCGGGCACCGAGAACGACACCGTTTTCCTGGAGACATTCGGCGATGCGCTGATTCGCGGCGGAAATCTCGATCGGGCGCGGGAGATTCTCGAAAAACTTTTACGTGAGAAAAACGCAGGTGCAGAGAGGCTCTTCGAGCTTGCAGATGCCTATGCCGCGTCTGCGCAAACGACCAAGGGCGTGGACGTACTCCAGACGCTGAAGCGACGCATGTTCGCGGACAAGCGGCAAAATGACTTTGCCACGCATTTGGACGCTGTGGCCGGAAAGCATCCGCACTCGCAAGGCATGATGGAGTTCTGGGCAGCGGTATACAACGAGCTGAACCGCGAATCACAATATTTCGAAATCCTCGTAAAACTTTTCGACGTGTATTTCAATGCGGGAGATTTTCGCAAGGCCTGCGATTCGCTCGAGCGGCTTGTGGATATCGATGCCTATGACTATCGCAACCAAGAGCGGATGGAAAAGCTTCGTGGACATGTTGACGAAGCGTTTTTGAAGCGCGTGGGCGGCAGACTGGCGAAGTCGATGAGCACCGCGCCGCCGCCACCATCCAACACCGGCGCGGGAGCGAGTGTCTCGCAGGGGGCGCCAAGCACGGAAGAAGGACGGCATGCGCAAGCGCTCGAGGACCTGATCGTGCAGACGGAGATTTTTCTCCAATATTCGCTGCAGACGAAGGCGCTCGAACGGCTGCAAAAGATCGCTGTGATGTTTCCCGGGGAAGAGGCGCGGAACGCGCGTTTGCAAAATCTATATCAGATGGCCAATTGGTGGCCTCCGGGCGCGGCGAAACCCAAGCAAGAACCCGCCGCGGCTTCTGCACCTGCACCACCGGCGGCGGCGCAGGTCGTCGAAGCACAGCCGGTTCAAATCACCACAAGGACGGGCGTGTACAGCGCGGAAACGCTGCGCGATTTGTCGAAGATATCCGAAATCAATCAGAAGATTTTCCGGCAGCAGACGCCGCGGGCGATGCTGAACACAGCGGTGAGCGAAGTGGGTTCTCACCTGCGCGCGCTGCGGTGTATCGCGGTTGTCGGTGCGCCGGGCCGTCCTCCAGAGATGTCCGCAGAGTTTTGTGGCCAGACGACTAAGCCCGCGCCGGGAGCTCAGGTCGTCTTGCTGCTTGCGCAGATGGAGAAAGCGGAGCCGGATGAGCTCGGTGGATTGGTGGTCGATGCGACCGAAGGTTCGATTGTCGCCGAGATGGGACTAGCGACTGCTCTTGGCGTGATGATCACGGACAAAGAGACGCAAGCGCCCGCGGGGATGATGATCGTTGGCCACGCGGAACCGCATAAGTGGAGGCCCAACGAAGCTTATTTTCTGCAGGCGATTGGCGATCAGATGTTGATGAGCGTGAGCCATACGCGACTGCGCTCGCTGGTGCGGCGCATGGGCGTTTCCGATGAACGCACGGGGCTCCTCAGCCGCAGCTCGTACCAGAGTTGCCTGCTGACGGAAGCGGACCGGGCGCGCAGCCAGGGCACGCCGCTGGCGCTGGCGATTTTGCAAATCGACCGCGGCGCGGAGATTTTGCGGCAGCAGGGTGAGTCGCCGCTGGAGCGGTTTTTGGAACAACTGGCGCGGTCGCTGCAGCCGATTGTGCGGCAGAATGATGTGGCTGTGAAATACACGTCGTGGTCGCTCGCGTTTATTTTGCCGGACACGACTTTGGCTGGCGCGCAGAATCTTGCCGACAAATTGCGGCGCGCGGCTTCCGGTTTGCGGCCGCCGTGGGACACGACGCAGATCACGTTGAGCGCTGGGATCGTGGAAGCGGTAGCGAAACATGAATACGACAGCGAAGACATCGTGACGGATTTGATCAATCGCGCGGAATTCAGCGTGGAAGAGGCGCGGAAAAAGGGCGGGGATACTGTTGTGACGCTGGATACGCCGAAGGTTTGAAGAAAGAAGTTGGCAGCCCTCTAGTTTTGTTAAAACGAACCGGGATTCACAGAGCAAGTGGTAGCGAAGAGGCGAAATTTTGCCAAAAGGAGATGGTCATGTTAAAATGACCATGATCTCTTGAGAGGCTACTTATGAAGCAAATGCGAGCGAGCGTGTTCAAGGCGCAATGCCTGAAAGTGATGAACCGGGTCCAAAAGACGGGCGAGCCGGTGATTGTGACGAAGAGGGGTAAGCCGGTGGTGAAAGTGGTTCCTATAGAACAGGAAAACGACGATATATTCGGGTTCATGAAGGGGAAATTCGAGATCGTGGGTGACATTGTGTCCCCGGTGACTCCGCTCGAAGATTGGGAGGCTTTGAAGGAGTGATCTTACTAGATACGCACGTTTTGATCTGGCTGGCTCAGGAACCGGGGAAAATTTCGGCTAAAGCTCATACCGCGATTCGTGAAGCGAAGGGCGGTCTAGCGATTTCCGACATCACGATGTGGGAAATGGCGCTATTGGCAGGGAGAGGCCGACTAAACTTGACCGGCACGATCGAGGCATTCGTGGAAGAGATTTGTTCGCGGACGGCTATCCTGCCGATAACGCCACGGATCGCGGCGCTGGCGATCCAGTTCCCGCCAAGCTACCCAAAGGACCCTTCCGACAGGCTGATCGGGGCAACGGCAATTTCTGAAGGGATCAAATTGATCAGCGCGGATGTGGGAATTCAGCGGGCTGGAATCGTTCGGACGATCTGGTAATTCTCCAGCGAGTGGGAAGTATTTCCATATAGCTCGGTAATTCGCTGGCCCGAATTTTGGGCGCCATGAACTCGGCCGTAGAATGAATGAGAGCAATTTCCAAAAGTGAGGGAAGCATGTTTCCAACGGATGTGGTGATAGTGGCGGGGGCACGGACGCCGATGGCGCGGTATACGGGGGCGTTTTCGGAGTTGAGCGCGATTGATTTGGCGGCGCATGCTTCGAAAGAGGCGATTCGGAGGTCGGGCGTGGACCCGGCAGAGTTCGATCACGCGATTTTTGGGAACGTGATGCAAACTAGCGCGGACGCGATTTACGGCGCGCGGCACGTGGGATTGAAAGTGGGATTGAAAACCGAAACGCCGGCGGTGACCGTGAACCGGTTGTGTGGGTCGGGCATTGAGGCGGTGTCGCAGGCGGCGCAGCGGCTTTTGCTGGGCGAAGCGACGATGGTGCTTGCGGGCGGCATGGAGAATATGACGCAGGCGCCGTTTGTGATTCGCGGGGCGCGAACTGGATTGAAGCTGGGCGGCGGGGCGCTGGAGGATTCGTTGTTTGTCGGATTGACGGACAGTTATTGCGGATTGCCGATGGCGATGACCGCGGAAAAGTTGGCGGAGCAGTATGGCATTACTCGAAAAGATGCGGACGCTTATGCGTTGCGCAGCCAACAGGCGGCCGACGCGGCATACAAAGCGTGTCGCATAAGGGAAGAGCTCGCGCCGGTGGAAGTGAGGCAGGGGAAGAAGACGATTGTATTTAGCGAGGACGATCACCGGCGGCCGGAAACGACGATGGAGACGCTGGAGAAATTGCCGCCGTCGTTCAAGAAAGATGGGATTGTGACGGCGGGGAACGCCAGCGGGATTGTGGATGGAGCGGCGGCGGTTGTTGTGACGCGCGAGCAGACGGCGAAGGAGCGCGGTTTGAAGCCGATTGGGCGAATTGTGGCGTGGGCGACGGCGGGTGTTGATCCTAGCATCATGGGGATAGGGCCGGTGCCTTCTTCGCAAAAAGCGTTGAAGCTTGCGGGACTTACGCTCGAGCAGATGGATCGCGTTGAAGTGAACGAAGCGTTTGCGGCGCAGTATCTTGCCGTGGAGAAGGCGCTGGGGCTGAATCGCGACAAAACGAATGTGAATGGTGGAGCGATTGCGCTGGGGCATCCTTTGGCGGCGAGCGGAACGCGGCTGCTGATTACGATTCTGAACGAGTTGAGGCGCAACCGCTTGCGCTATGGGCTGGCGACGGCTTGCATTGGGGGCGGGCAGGGAATTGCGATGGTGGTGGAAGCGATCAGGAATTAGCCACGCGTGCGCTTCGCCGAGCATAGTCGGATGTGAGAATGGCTGACGCTACTGGATATTTCGTGCTGACTGCCGAGGTTCTTCTGAGTGCCCTTGTGTTTCGCGGCGCGGGAGTTCCCGCTGCCATTTGGATTGTGATAGCCGTCGGTCTGGGGGTTGGCGCGCATTTTG
>DATEWL010000257.1:0-9990 GCA_035258025.1 Candidatus Acidiferrum sp.
GTATCATTGCCGACAAAAAGATCCATCCAGCCGTCGTTATTGACGTCCGCCGCCACCACGCCCCAGGCCTTGGCCAAAGATTTGGCAATCCCGGATTCCTTGCTCACGTCCGTAAACGTCCCGTCGCCATTGTTGTGGAACAGCCAGCAGGGAGCGGGCTTATATACATTGGGCTTGCAATACCAACGCCGGTTAGAAGCACCGTAGCCGCAGTAGATATTCTTGGATTTGTCGAATTCCACGAACCGGCAGACGAACAAATCCAGCAGCCCGTCGTTGTCGTAGTCGAACCAGACGGCGCTGGAGGCCCAGCCGGGAGCGGCGACGCCGGCTTTTTCGGTGACGTCGGTGAAGGTTCCGTCGCCGTTGTTGCGATAGAGGATGCTGCGGCCGTATTGCGTGACGTAGAGATCGGGGAAGCCGTCGGCGTTGTAGTCGCCAACGGCGATGCCCATGCCGTAGCCGCCGCCGGGGACGCCGGCTTTTTCGGTGACATCCGTGAAGGTGCCGTCGCGATTGTTGCGGTAGAGGGCGTTACGGAGCGGAGTGGGCGGAGTCCAAAAATCGCAGGGGCCGCTGTTGACGAGGTAGATGTCCATCCAGCCGTCGTTGTCGTAATCGAGGAAGGCGCAGCCGGGACCGGTGGATTCGGGGAGAAATTTTTGGGGGGAATGGCCACTGGTGTGGACGAAATTGATGCCGGAAGCGGATGCAGGAATTTCGGAGAAAGGAAAAGTTTGGCCGGGAGCGGCTGATGCTTGAAGGATTGGACGGAGAGTGGCGGCCGCGGCGGAGCCAGCTAAGTAACGGAGAAAATCGCGGCGAAGATGGAGGTCGTGGCGCATGGAGTTATTCGGGATAGGCGGAGTTTGGACGCGCGATGCGGATCCAGTGATCGGTGAATGCAGAATGCAAATTGGGAGGCTCGACTTTGGGCATGTGGCAGGTGACGCAATTTTTTGTGGCGACGGGGCAGGCCGCACCGGGATGATTTTCGGATTTTTTCTCGGTTGTGCTTGACGCGTGGCAGGCGAGGCAATTTTGATCGTAGGAGGCGACGTCGTGTGAGAGAGGTTTGTGCGGGTCGTGACAGGCCATGCAGGTGATGCGCGCGTCGCCTTCGGCCCAGCAGCGGCTGTTTTCGAGACGGTAGGGAGCGAAGCGCACGTTGAAGGTGCCGGCACCCACCATTTGACCGGAGACGACGTCTTGCCAGGTGCGGTGGCAGGCGCCGCAAAAATCCACGGAATCGACGCGGGCTAGCTGGGCGGGATTAAAAGTCAATCCGGAGCCACGCTTTTCGGTTTTGGCTCTGGCGGCGGCGATATGCTGCGCGCCGGGCCCGTGGCAGGCTTCGCAGGTGACGCCCAGATACGCGGCACTTGGATCGAATTGATTTTTTGTGGTGGAGGCGGTGGTGTGGCAGCCGAGGCAGAGGCGCGCTTCGTTGGGGGGGATGGCGCGGCCAGCTGCGTCTTCGAGAGTTGCGGGCACGGAATGGGATTGGCCGGGAGTGACGTCTAGAGATTGGATGGCGTTGTAGAAACTGACGTGGCTTTCATAGAATTTGCCGTTTTGCTGGTAGATGAAAGTTTGGCCCATGTGGCCGGAGCCAAGCGCCCAGAGCAGATCGACGGAAAAAGAAGAGGTTGCGTTGCTGACAGCCAGAGTGCTTTTTTCAGCGGTGGTCAGGAGTTGATAGGCGTAGGGGCCGGTTTGAAAAGGGAGGTTGCGGTGTTCGCGAAGGCTCTTTGAATCTGGCGCGCCGACTGCTGCATGAAGCATGGCGGTGGACTGCTGGGTTTCGGCTTTCAGCTCGTGGCACTCGATGCAGGCGTCTGGACCAGCGTATTCGGTTCGGGCGGGGGAGCCTTTTGTGGGCCACCAGCCCGGTCCGCGAACGCGCATTTCCGTTGCCAGGGAGATGCTGCTCGATTGCGGAGATTGCGCGCGACTTGTGAAAGAGGATGCAAGGAAGAAGAGCACGGAAACAGAGAGGAAAAGTCCGGCGGCGGAGGGAAAGATGAGGAGAGCGGTTTTCACTGCGGAGGCTTTTGATGCTCGAGGCCCTCGGCGACGCGGCGCTTGAGCTGTTCGAGGGATTTGGCGGTGTCGCGCTGGAGGGCGGCTTCGCGATTGGCATCTTCTTTGCGTCCCACGCCGTTGTAGGCGAGAGCTAATTGATAATGTCCGGTGGGGCTGTCGGGTGCCATTTTCTCGTAGGTTTGGAGTGGAAGGATGGCCTCGGCAAACTGCTTGCGCTCGACGAGCGCGGAACCGAGACCAAGATAGGCTTCCGCAAAACCGGCGTCGATTTTTGCGGCGCGAGTATAGTGGGCGATAGCGGCGGACAAATCGCCATCGCCTTTTGCGAGTTCACCCAAAACATATTCCGCGGTGGCGTTGTTTGGATCGATCTCGAGTTCATCCTCGAAGGCCTTCTTCGCTTTTGCGACGGCTTCGGGAGTGGGTTGCGGGGCGGATAGCAGAACGCGGCCCAAGCGGCCGTGGATGCCGCGGAGCGTGGGATCGATGTCGATGATTTTCTGGTATTCGGTGGCGGCTTCCTGCCATCGGCCCTGAGTTTCGAGGGCTTCGGCGTTGAGCTCGTGGACCTGATAGGAGAAGGGCGCTTCACGAACGAGGTCCTGGGAAGCGCGAAGAGAGAGATCAGAGAAGGCGTGGGCGGCGGCGTAGAGAACATCAGGATCGCGGGGGAAGTCGCGATTGAGGACAATGAGGAAATCAAGAGAATCGTACGGGGCATTGTGGGTCATGGCGCAATTCAAGCCGAGGAGGCCAATGCGTTTTTTGAGATCGCGATCAGTTACTTGATGGATGGATTTTTTCAGTAGTGGAAGCGCTTCGGCGCAGTGGCCGGACTCCGCGAGAGACATGGCGTGCTGAGGATTCTGCTGTTGAGCTGCGGGAGCAGGAGCTTTGGGCGGTGCTTGAGCATTCGCGGAAGAAAAGAAGAGGAACGGAACCGCAAAGCTCGCGCAAAGATGAAAGAATCGATTCATGATTCGATTGTACATCCAACTCTCGCCAGACAAAGCAGCCCAGAAAAGGAACGGCAGGCGCCGAAGCGCCTGCCATCCCACGGGGTGTTGAGGTGCAAAACTAGAATAGGAACTTTAGAGCGATTTGGAGCTGTCGTGCGCCTTGTGAGCCGGTGATTTGTCCGAGCGATGCACTGCTCGAATCAAACGAGCCACCGGCGGGTCCGCCGCTGAAGGTCCAGATAGGTGTGTTGAACGCGTTGAAGGCGTCCAGCCGGAGCTGCAGAGTTCTGCGTTCGCCGAGGCTGAACTCCTTTTGCAGGCTGGCGTCGAGGGTTTTGGTCCAGGGGCCACGGATGTTGCCAACGGAACAAGTTCCGAAGGAACCGCCGCCTGTAGCAATAGCGCCGACGGGTGCACCCGCAACTGGATTCGCTACGGTGCCGGTGTTCGTATACGTTGTCAGCACGTTTGCGTTGGGTATGGCCGAAATGTTGTTGGTGGCAAACCACTGAATGTGCGCGGGTACGCCGGCGCTGAATGGGACGAATTTGTTTTCGATGCTGATGGGCCCGTTGCAATTCGGCAGGGCGGACAGTGTGTAGGGCTCAATGGAGTTGGTGCCGGAGTGGTCGCCGTAGGCGCTCCAGCCTCCGAAGTCATTCAGAGTGAGAGCAAATCCGCTGTGGAGCGTCAGGATGCCGCTGATTTGCCAGTTGCCGATCAAAGCGTTGACAACCTTGTTGGCGTCGCTGCCAAACTGTTTACCCTTGCCGAATGGCAATTGGTATGAGTAGTAGCCGCTGAAAACGTGAGTGTCGTCGTAATATCACGGTCCCCAGTCAGCGTTTGGTTCGTAGATGTTCTGCCATCCCGGCTGGCCTCCAGAACTCTGCGCCGCAGTACTGCCCCAACCAGTGCCGAAGTATCCGGGCGAGTTGCTGAGGCATTTGGAGTAGGTATAGGCAAGCTGACCGTCGAGGCCATGGAAGCCGCGCTCCTTCAAAACGGCCTGAAGTCCGTCGTAGCGCTGGTTGGAGTTCGACATGTTTGCTCCGGCCAAGGCGCCGAACTTACTGAAGCCGTTGCCGCCAGAGTCCGCATTATAGAGAGAACCAGGAGTCCCGCAGTTCCAGGTTCCCGCGTAGGTAACTGTGGAGGCAGTAGTGGTTCCAAAGACTCCGGCGCCCTGGGGATTAAATGTGCAAGGCCCGCCAAGGCCGCCGAGGAAAGGTCCCGCAGCCTCGGCAACAATTGGCTGTCCGGCGAGGGCAGGCGTTCCCGCGGCGTTAAGGCCTTCGCGCTGCGCGACGTCTTCAAAGTTCAGCAGGTGACTTCCCTTCTGACCGACGTAGCCGATCTGGAAGGTGAGGTTGTTGCTGAACTGCTGCTCGATGGTGAAATTCCATTGTTGGATCAGAGCAGGGCGGAAGTTCTGGTCAAAGATGCGGATTCTGCTGCCAGCGTAACAGCTAAATTGCGGCGCTGGACAAGGCGGAGCACTCTGCCAAGGTTGTCCAAGCGAGCCGATCCCGTTGGGATAGGTGGATTCAAAGTTTCCGTAAGGAAGATTGAGCGAGAGCTCTTCGTTGCTTCCGCCTCCTTCGATATAGGAAGAAGTGCCGTAGGCGGCGCGGAAGACGGTTTTGCCGTGCAGGAAACGCGGGGACCAGGCGATGCCCAAGCGAGGATTCCAGTCGCCGAGGCCGGTGTAGTTGTTGTACAGGGCTCGATCACTGTAACCGCTTGCGCCAGGGACCACGGTTTCTATGGAGCCGGATTGCAGGCCGAAGTTAACGACGCGGTTGTTTACTTCATACTGCGGCGTGTGGTCTTCGAAACGGATGCCGAGGTTCAGCGTGATAGTTGGCTTCAGTTTCCAGTCGTCCTGGAAATAGCCGGCAAAAATGCTGCCCCGGAGTTGTTCAAGAGTGGCCGAACCGCTGTCGCGCTGGCCGCCGGAGGCGGTAATTCCGGCCCAGAAGTCGGCAAGTCCAGTTTGGCACCCACCACCGCAGGGACCAGAAGCGTTAGGCAGAACGAGGCTGGACCCATTCACGCCTGTCGAAGAGTTGATAGCGATGTTGCCTAAGACCCCTTCATTGCCGGGGTAGACATAGTTATTGCGTTCGCGGATGAATTGGAAGCCGGTCTTAAAGGTGTGACGACCGTGCGAGATGATCACGTTATCTTCGGCCTGAATCTCGGTGTCGCGGAAGATCTGCCACAAGTTGATGAGTCCAAGGTTTGCGTTTGCGCCCGCTCCCGTTGGAATGCTGATTTGAACTAACCCGGGAGCCTGCTCGTTCGCCCCGGCGATCCCTAGTTTTTCGCTGATATTGCCGAGGCCTGTCGTGGGGGTTTGATCCTGGTTAAACCGGAAGACGTTGACGCCGACACGAACCTCGTTGAGGATCGTGGGAGTGATAGTGTGAGTCCAGCTGACGGAGCCGCTCCAGCCAGGTTCGTCGGTTCCTTCCGCAGCGCCTACGTTGGAGAAAGGGAGGCCGGTGAAAACACCCTGACTCGTGTCGAATTTGGAATAGCGTCCGAAGATGCTGTCCTTGTCCTCAGGCTTGTAGTCAATTCGGAGGTCGCCCTGATCGCTATTGAAGTGGTTGCCAGCCGTGAAGGAATAGTTGTTGCCATAGGCGAGGTCGGAAGCTGGCAGGGGATAGTTCTTGGTGTCGGCAAATAAATTCGAGGCAAAAGTACTCTCTGTGAGAGTGGAGTTGGACATTTTGTTGAAAGGAATCGGGGCGTTGTTGTTATTGGGGTCCACGAGCTGCCCGGCAGGATTGCTGCAAATGCCAGAGGCGTTGAACGCGCCCGGACCGCCTTTGGCCGGCAATTGGGTGCAGAGCTGACCAAAGTCTCCGCCGCGCTCGCTCTGCGTGAAAAGCTGAGCCTGTTGGGTAGAACTCGAGGGGATGCGCATGCCCTGGTAGTCGCCGAAGAAAAATAATTTGTCCTTGATGATCGGACCGCCGAAGGTGCCGCCGAACATGTTGTAGCGGAGTGTGGGTGTGGGCGTGGGAGTACCGGTCGCCCAGGCCGCGGTCTTTGAGTTGGAATTCATGTAATTATTGCGGAGAAACTCAAAAGCATCGCCGTGGTAAGAATTCGTGCCGGACTTAATGCCGACGCTGATGACGCCGCCGGCGTAATTGCCAAAATCCGCGCCGGGGTTCTGGGTGACGATATTGAACTCTTCGATCGCGTCCACGTTGGGCGTATAAGCGACTTCGTTGTTCTTGGCTTCCTGATTGACGATGCCGTCGAGGAGGAATCCAACGGCCTGCTCGCGATTGCCGTTGATGTCGGGGCGCCCGGAACCGGTCATTAGCTGGGGCTGCGAGAGGCTCTCAGGGTTAACGGTGGTGGCGCCGGGAGAAAGCAGCGATAACTGAACGTAGTTGCGGGCGGCGAGTGGCAAATTCGTGATCGTGTGGGCGTCAACGATGCTGCTGACCGCGGCGCTCTCTGTCTGCAACAAGGGAGTTTCGCCGGTGACTTCCACTGTGGCGGTGACAGAGCCAACCTTCATGACCACGTCAATGCGCGCGGTCTGGTTGAGGACAAGAGTGAAAGGCGCGTGAACGGCGGTCTCGAAGCCTTTCGTTTCCACCTTGAGATCATAGGTTCCGACGGGGATACGAATGATGTTGTAGATGCCGTCCTGATTGGTGACGGATGACCAGTTCGTGCCACGATCGGTATCGTGGGCGGTCACGGTGGCGCCGACGATGGGCGCGCCGCTTGGATCGGTGATAGTTCCAGTAATTGTTGCGGTGACATCCTGAGCCCACGCTGCCTTGGCGCCGAACAGAAGCGCGAAGAGCGTCACGCACAAAAGAATCAGCCCCAAAGACTGCAGTTTTTTCATGTTAATTCCTCCGAGGCGAGGCCCCCGACGGCCGTTCCACCTCTCCTCCACTGTCGAAATCATCTGCACAGCACCCGCACCGCTGAACCGCTATATGGCCGAATGGTTGATAGCTATATAGCACGATTTTAGGCTTGTCAAGCGAAAAGTAATGATTTATAAGGATTGTGGATGTGCGGACGTATAGCACCAGAGAGTGGTGATGTATAGCAGAGGATGCTTGCGCTCTATATCACTGAGACACCTCCGGCAGCTGCGCGGCAAACGCTCGGCCGGGCCGGTCGGTGCACGACCTCCGCGCCCGCGACGGAGTTGGAAATGGGCAAATCGGGGCGAAGCGGGAATACGGAAAACCCAACGGAGGACGAGGGTTGCTGCTTTTTTTCAAATTCAAGAGGCTGCGGGAACGCGCTAATTCGTTATAGGCTGTCTGTAAATGTCGGGAGCGAGAATGCCTGCTAAGAGTCGAAGCAATGGGTTGCCTGCTTATCAGAGAATCCAAGGCAGTCTTCGGAAGCGGATTGACGCCGGGGACTTGCGCACCGGAGATGCCGTGCCCTCGGAGCGCGACTTGGCGAAGATTCACTCAGTAAGCCTGATGACCGCGCGGCACGCGCTGGCCTCGCTGGAGCGGGAAGGCGTGGTAGAGCGGCGGCGGGGGATCGGCACGTTTGTCTCAGCGCCGAAGATTCATTTCAACAAGCTGATGAGTTATACGGAACAGATGGCCAGCCGGAGCATGACGGCGGTTTCGAAAGTGCTGTTCGCAAAGATTATCGATGACGAGCAGGAAGCGAATGCGCGACTTTCGCTTTCGCCGAAGAGCGGCGTGATTAAGCTGGAGCGGTTGCGACACGCGGCGGGTGAGCCCTTTGCACTGGAGACTTGCTATCTTTCAGCCGCGCAGTTTCCCGGACTGCTTTCGGCTCCGTTACAAAGAGAATCATTGTTCGGAATTCTTGAACGCGATTACAAAGTGGAAATCGGATATTCGGATGAAGAAGTGGACGCCACGGCGGCCGATCCGCGAACGGCGGATCTGTTGGACGTGCCGAGGCGCGAACCAGTGTTGCGAATCCGGCAGGTGATTTTTTCCACGAATGGAAAAGCAGTCTTGTACGTTTTGGGATTCTACCGTTCCGATCGGCACAACCTAGTGATACGGCGATTCCGGTAGAACGAAATTTCGAGTTTTACGCGGACATCGGGCGGTGTTAGTCTGTTTGCAAATTAGTGACGTAAAAACTGAGTTTTACCTGACGGCCACCCAGCCGGGATTCTTAGAATTTGGTGGCTGCGCGAGGGACGAAGTGATTCTCGCCGGAGACATTGGCGGCACCAAATGCAATCTGGCCGTGTTTGAAGAGCACGGCTCTTCCTTACAGCTTATTTTTAAGCGCCGCTACGCCACAAATGAATTTGCCAGCCTCGAGAAGTTGATCGAACGGTTTTTCTGCGAATGCGCGTCGGAGACAGGTATGATGCCCGGGGGCAACATGGCCGCAGCAGGCTTCGGTGTCGCCGGAGCGGTGGTGGATGGCCGCCTGGTGGCGAACAATATTCCGTGGGAACTGACGGCTTCCGCGTTGGCCCGCAATCTGAACCTCGACATCGAACAACTGGCATTGATCAACGATCTGGTGGCCACGGCGTATGGACTGGTGCACCTGGCGCCACAGGACTTTCTCGTTCTGAATGCCGGAACTCCGCAGGTCAACGGGAACCAGGCTTTGATCGCGGCAGGGACTGGGCTTGGGGAGGCCATGATCATCTGGGATGGCAGCCAGCATCGGGCTTCCCCTTCAGAGGGCGGCGCGGCTGATTTTGCGCCGCGGACAGAGCGCGAAATTCAGCTGCTGCACTTTCTGAAGGAACGACTTCCACGGGTTTCCTGCGAAGAAATATTTTCGGGCCGCGGTTTCCGGAAGCTACATGAGTTTCTTGACCCTGCCGTGGTTCATCCGACGTTTGGCGAAGCGGAAAGCGCTTCGGCCAGCGAGATTACACAGAACGCACTAACAGGCACGTGTCCGGTGTGCGTCGAAGTGCTGGATTGGTGGATCGATGCGTTTGGCGCCGAGGCTGGAAATTTGGCACTGCGTGTCCTTGCGTATGGCGGCGTGTACTTTGCGGGCGGAATCGTTTTGAAAATACTTTCGAAATTGGAGCAGAGCAGCTTTTGCCGGTCGTTCGCGGACAAGGGGCGGCTGAGTTCGGTGCTGTCCAAGATTCCGATTTCCGTGGTTTTGAATGAAGACGCGCCGCTTTTGGGGGCCGCACATCAGGCGTTGGGCGCTTTAAATGGTTCGAGACGTGAGAGGCACGAGATTTTGTTTGAGCTTCAGCCGGAGCGCGAAGGACAGCCGCGGTAAAGAAGTCTTATCCAGTCCAAACCTGAGTCAGAGGGCGCTTTTGGCAGCGACGTGCGATGCTGCCATTTGTGCTCGCGTGTGCTTTACGATCGCAAGAAATTTTCTGGCGTTTTCCGAGATGGTTTCTGGCTTGTTTGCTCTCAGGGCGTCGGCTTGCACTAATTCTCCGCCGATGCCCAGCGCAACGCAGCCCGCTTCGAGAAATTCAGCGACGGTGTTTAGATTGACGCCTCCGGTAGGAATAAACGGGATCTGCGGGAATGGGCCTTTCAGCGCCTTGATGTATTTCGCGCCGCCGACTTGGCCGCACGGAAAAACTTTGATGAAGTCCGCGCCGGCGTCCCACGCGGCCATGACTTCCGTGGGAGTTAGGGCGCCGGCCATGATCAGCTTCCCTTCCGCTGCGGCGAATGCGACGGTCTGAAAGTTTAGTCCCGGACTGACGAGGAACTGCGCGCCTACATCGATGCAACGCTGCGCGGCGTCCGCGTTGAGAACAGTACCGGCTCCAACAAGAACCTCGGACCCGCAATTCTTGACCAGTTCTCGGATGACGTCGATGGCGCCAGGGACGGTCATGGTGATTTCGACGATGGGAATGCCTCCCTGACAAACAGCTTCCGCAGCGAGGCAGGCTTCGGCGGAGGACGAAGCACGAACGATCGGGACGATTCCAATTTCGATGATGCGTTCGCGAACTTTCTGTTTATCCATGGGCCATCACTTTGCG
>DATEWL010000258.1:0-2603 GCA_035258025.1 Candidatus Acidiferrum sp.
TCTGTTCGCCGCCGGCGTCGATATGCACGGCGTCCACGATTGGAACACCGAGATTCCTACGTTCGCCTCTTCTTACAAGTCCGCCGATCGGCCCGATGCGGCAAGGCTCGCGTGGGAATCCTCGCCGCTTTCTTCCATCAGTACATGGCGTTCTCCAGTGCTCTTGATCCAGGGCGACGACGACCGCAACGTTCCTTTCGCAGAAACTGTTGATCTTGCCGAGGCTTTGCGAAAACAAGGCGTTGAGTTCGAGCTATTGGTTTTTCCCGATGAGATTCACGACTTCTTATTGCATCGAACATGGCTGGCCGCGTATCACGCGACGATCGAGTTCTTCGACAAGCATTTTAAGACGCCGGAGAAATGATGCCCGGCAGGGGCGCCTGCCATGAATAGCTTTCTAAAATCGCTCGGCTGTTGCTTGATCTTAGCGACGGTTCCGTGGGCAGCGCGCGATAACGCGGACCGCATCGTGCTATTCCCCAAACTCAGTGTCGGCCAGACATTCCGCTATCAGATTGGTTACAGCGCGAAAACCAACATGAATACCGAAAGCACCGTGGCCGTGCCCATGGCACCAACAGGCGGCCAAACCAATGAGAATCTTCTTCTGCTTGTTGAGGTGGAAGATTTGCGCGTCGACGCTGGCAGGATGGTAGCGCGCCTGCGGACGCGAATTGTCGAGGCGGACGCCGGCGAACCTGCGGCCACAGCTTCTGACGGGAAGGCGCCAGCAAAGAGACTACAAAACCCGGACGAAGCCGCAAAATCCGCCAAGCGCGAAAAGACCGTGGAATTTGTTCTTCACGCTGATGGCCAAGTCACCGATGTCGATGGACTGGACAGACTTTCTGCTGACGAGCAAGCCTCCTGGCAGGAGTGGGTGGCGCGATTTGGAGGAGGCGCCTCGTTCCCCGAGAAAGGCATAAGGCCGGGAGATAAATGGAAAGCAGAGGAGCAGATTACCAATGCGCTGCTGTCCGGCCTCTCTTGGGAAAAAGAATCGGAGTACGTGAACGACGCACCTTGCGGCGCCATGAATCTTACGTCTCAGGGCGATCTCGCTGCCGGAGAGCAAGCCAAGGAAACCTGCGCGGTAATTCTGACGACCGCGATCCTCAAACAAAAATCTTCTCAAAAAGACGCCACGCCGGAGGATTACAAACTGCACGATCTCCGCACAATGGGGATCGCTAAAGGCAAGAACGAAACCATCACGTACATCTCGCTGAAAACCGGGCTGGTCGTGCGCGCGACGGAAGACGCCAATCAATCGATGAATGTCATCGTAGCGAAGACCGATGGTTCAAACAGGGTCCACTACATGATTGACGCGGAAAGCCACGCGCAAGTAATGCTGCTTGCGGAAGCCCCCGCCAATCATCCCTGACGCGCGATCAAATATTCCTTCCAAGGAAAATCGCCATGCCGGAACTCACTCTAATCGAACCCTTCTATGGAAAAGGCGCGCACGCGAATTCGCTCGCCTGAGTCGGAGACCTCCCCGCGAAGTTGGCGGGCTGGCATGCCGACCCGCAAACGCCTATGGCTTCAAGTTCCCGTCAGCGGGTCAGTTCGAAATCCAGTCTCCCTTTCCGGCATGAAAACTCAGCGCACACGAAGACCGTTCATCAGGGATAATCCACTAATGGAAAGATCCGGCATTGGATCGAGATTGATCATTGTGTGCGGACTGCCGGGTTCGGGTAAGACCACGCTTGCCAAGGTGCTGGAAAGCAGGTTGCACGCGGTTCGTTTTTCTCCCGATGAGTGGATGGATGCTCTTTCGCTAAACCTCTGGGATGAAGAGAGGCGCGGCAAGATCGAGGCGCTGCAGTGGAAGTTCGGTCAAGAACTCCTCGCCCTCGGCCTCACTGTAATCATCGAATGGGGCACCTGGGGGAGGGCCGAGCGGGATACCTTGCGGCTCGGAGCCCGAGCTCTTGGCGCTGCCGTTGAGTTGCATTATGTCTCAGCGCCTGCGGATGTACTTTTCGACAGGATTCAACGCCGGGGCATGGAAAAGCCACCCATAGAACGAGACGCAGTGTCCCGATGGCTCGACATGTTCCAGGCGCCCACACCCGAGGAGATGGCACTCTTCGATAAGCCTCTGGTTGCAGACCTTGCCTCCGGTTGAACTTGATCCTCGGCCGAATTCCTGTCCTCGGCTGCTCTGATTTGCACCGAGGAGTATAATGAAGGTTTCGGCAGTGGCCTAAATTCGTGCCGGGAGACCCCTTCCATGAACTTCAAGCTGCGCAGCAACTATCAGCCACGCGGTGACCAGCCCGCGGCCATCGAACAGCTTTCTCGCGGCATTGAAGCCGGCGACAAGCACCAGGTGCTCCTCGGTGTAACCGGCTCCGGCAAGACATTTACGGTTGCCAAGCTGATCGAAGCTTTCAACCGGCCCGCTCTGGTGCTCGCGCACAACAAAACACTCGCCGCGCAGCTCTATCACGAGTTCAAATCATTTTTCCCCGAAAACGCCGTCGAATACTTCGTCAGCTACTACGATTTTTACCAGCCGGAAGCGTATGTGCCCTCCGCGGACATTTACATCGCCAAAGAATCCACGGTAAACGACGAGTTGGACAAGC
>DATEWL010000259.1:0-3620 GCA_035258025.1 Candidatus Acidiferrum sp.
CTCGGCTGTAAGCATCCTTGCGAATGTTGTATTTGGCTTCGACCTCTGCGAGCACTTCGCCATGCAAAAACCGCACATAGCGGTCGCTCACAGTGTCATACAGCGTGCTGCGCATGGAATCCTTAAGGGTTCGCTGCCACTCGTCCGAATATTTTTTCACTAAATTGTAGGTGGGCGTACCGGGCGCGCTCTCGATGTCGCCCGGGTTAATGAACACACAAATCATCACCGGAATCTTCTTCTGGGCAATCAAATTATCGATGACGTTAAGCGCCGGGTTGTTCCCGTTCCGGTCGAGGTACCACTCGCCATCCTGAAACACCATTAGGGCGGTGGGCGTGTGCGGATCGTACTGTGCGGGCACATAAATCCAATACTCGCTCTTCATGCCATCGTAGATTTTGCTGGTGTGGAAAAGCTTCGGGGAAAGCGTGCCCGCTGGAATTCCGGTTTGCTGATAGGACAAAGGACCAAACGCAGGCAAGTCCAGCCGGCCGCCGAACTTCCCTCCATTCACAACGTAGTTGAAAGAATGGAGCCTACCTACAGCCTCGATGCGCGCCGCTGCGTACCAGAGATCGGAGCCGGATAAATTCTGCATCTGTGGACCGGAAGCTCCATCGATCACAAGCGAAGGTGACGAAGTCGCTTCGAGCGCAAAGAAAAAATCTGCCCCGCGTCCAACCCAAGCTGTTCCAGCTTTTAGCTCCTTGGCGTCGAGCGTGTTGGTGATCGCATCTTTCAGCGCAGGGCTATTGGATTTGGCGAGCTCGATGAGCTGTGTCGCCGTCGATTTTTCCGCTGCGAATGCTGGGCCGCTTAGCAATAGAAACAGAACGACAGCAAGCCCAAACCCGTTTTGACGCCGCATAGAAAAGCACCTCTGGTTGAATTCTGCGAAATGCCAGTGCGATAAGTCTCAAACAAATCGATATGGTACAGCCGAGCGCATGATGAACGAAGCAGGAAGAGTTTGGCAGACGGTTTTCCGTGGTTCAGACGGTTACGATTCGATCGGGAGTTCTTGCGGCACGGTAGATGGCTTCGACCAGGGCGATGCTGCGCCGGCCTTCGATGCCATCACAGGCACAAGCGCGTTTCTCTTGTATGGCAGCAAGAAAATCTTCGAGGACAGCCTGGTGGCCGCGAAAATCGCTGACCGCGGCGGACGAGGCACTCTTGTTTTCATCCGGTGAGGAGGATTCGCTGACGGCAGCTGGAGCATTACGGAGGTCGACGGCGATGATGCGATCGTGTTCGAGAATGACGGTGCCTTCGGTGCCGGAGACTTCGACACGGCGCGGATATCCCGGATAAACAGCAGTCGTGGCGTGAAAGATACCCAAGGCGCCGCTGGCAAATTCAAGAGTCGCGACGGCCGTGTCTTCGGCTTCGATCTCATGCAGAATTGTTGCTGTGCGCGCTTGTACGCGAACGACATCACCAAGCAGCCAAAGCAGTAAATCGATGGTATGAACGCCTTGGTTGATCAAAGCACCGCCGCCATCGAGCGCGAGAGTGCCGCGCCAGCGTGAACTGGCGTAGTACTCGGGAGGGCGATACCACTTCACGCGAGCGTCCACAAATAGCGGCTTGCCCAGCAAGCCTTGGTCAATCCAGCTTTTCAGCTGCCGAATGTGCGGCTTCATGCGGTCCTGAAAAATCACGCCGAGTTGAACGCCCGATTGTTTCGCAGCTTCGATAAACGCGTCGGCGCGGGCGGTGCTGATCTCAATTGGTTTTTCCGTGAGGACGTGAAGTCCGTTTCGCGCAGCCGCGATGCCTTGTTCGGCGTGTAGTCCGGAAGGACTGCCAATAATCACCAGCTCCATCGGGCGATGTTTCAGGAACGCGTCGAAGCTTTGATATGCCGTTCCGCCGTGTTCGCGGCAAAGGCGGGTTGTCTTGTCGGCGTTGGTGCCGTAAATCGCGGAGATTTCAACGCCAGGGATTGCCCGCGCCGCGCGAGCGTGAGTCTCCGTGATGTTGCCGCCGCCGATGAGGCCGATGTGGATGGTCATGCGTTTCAGTGGATGGTTCCGCGGATCAATGATATGCCGCGACGAAGTCCTTGTAAGCGGCTTCCGTAGCTTCGGGCGTTAAGATTGCCGACGAGATCAAAATGCGGTAGCGGAAGGTGACGCTCGCATGCGGCGCCAGCGAAAAATTCAGCTCCTCCTTGCCTTTGCTGAAAACTTTCTGGCCGAGCGGATTTGCCGCAAAAAGTCCGTAACCGCGCGCGTGCCAATATGTAGGAAAGCCAGGATTCTCCGGATGATCGAGAATCGTGATCGTCACGGGCTCGTCGCCTACGAGCCCGCTCAAATTGCACCAGCGCCCCCGAGTACCCCAGGCCGCGTCGCCCTTTTGGCCCTCGCTGGTCACGTAGGTTCCGTTGACTCCTGTGTTGTCCAGCTTTGCGACGGTCGTCGCCCGGCCGCTGGCATCCGTATAAACCTCCGGCTTATCGGAAGGAATCTCCAGCGCACGAATCACGCGCAGGCCCAACATGCCGTCCTTTTCGTCCGGGAAGGAAACTTTTTCATCGAGCGCGCGCAAAGTGGTGATGCGGTCAACACTTCGAAAATCCGCCCCGCCGCGGAACACAAAGTGCGTATGTTCGTTCAACAAAACCTTCTTCTCGAACGTGACCCAATCCGTATCGACATCGAGTTCGCCTTGCTGCGCACCGCTCTTTGCCGAGACGATCGAGCGCTGAACGATGGTCCCCATCCTCGGAGCGTTCTCCGCCTTGATCGCTTCGGAATTATTCCAGAAATCCAGCCCATTAACATTCTCGTAGTTGAACCAAAGCCCCGCATGATGCGGATGATCAACGCGTTCGCCGGGCCGCTGCTCGATCGGATAGCCGCGCGTGATGATCGTGCCCTTAGCCGTGCGCAGAGGATAGAGCACCGGCTTTTTCAGCGTAGTCGGCCAGATGTAGGACGTGAAGGGTTTTCCATCGATCGTGATGTCGACCCGGCGAGCTTGCTCGTTGACGACGACGGAGACGCGGTCGGGCGCAGCAGAAACCAAAGATGTTAGAAACATTGCCATGACGACGAGTATAAAAGAAGTCCCAGCAATAAGAATGCGCATGATCAGATGCTCCCTCCCAAGAGAACCCGCTGCCAAATCATAATCCAAGGCCGGGAATTCAGCTGTTGAGACTTACTAAAGGAATCGTTTATCACGCTTGCGTTGACTCGGATTCTGATCAGTCATAAAACTTGGCAGGGATTATCTCCGGTGGACTACTTTCCTCGGTTCAGATCAAAAAAACCTCCGCACTGGAATCCGGCCGCAAAAACTAGTAGCTTTCCCTGCACACCATGGACCGAGCAGCCACTCTTAACGAGCAAGTGCCGCCCTCGGTTTCTTCTCGGGCTGGCCATTTTCGCTGGGCCATCTGCGCCCTGCTTCTTTTGGGAACTACGAAGAACTACATGGACCGGCAAGTCCTGGGAGTTCTCAAAACCACGCTGCAGCACGACTTCGGCTGGACCGAAATCGACTACGGCAATCTGGTCTCCGCCTTCCAGATTGCGTACGCGCTTGGCATGTTATTAATGGGCAGGCTGATCGATCGGCTCGGCACGCGCTTGGGCTACGCGCTG
>DATEWL010000260.1:0-2703 GCA_035258025.1 Candidatus Acidiferrum sp.
CGACGCGACATCAACGGGCAATACTGCCTTCAATACCGCCTTCAACGACGAATCCACACTGAATGATTCGCGCGGGCTGTCTGATTTCGACCGCACGCACCGGTTGGCCGTGAGTTACCGCTACGATTTGCCATTCTTCAAATCCGCGGAAGGCTTGACCCACCAGTTGCTCGCGGGATGGGCGGTGAGTGGCATCACTATCATTCAATCCGGCGCGCCGTTCTCGGTCCTGGATTCCGGAGCTGGCACAGGGTTTCTAGGATCGGGATCCGCTCCAGGCGTGCTGACGGCAAGTCTGGCACCAGGGGCTACGATTTCTAGCGCTCAGACCAGCGGAGGCATCGGCACACGGGTCAACGGCTATCTGAATCTCAGCGCGTTCACACCGGCGCCGCTTCTCTACCCGGCTCAGTGCGATCCTATAAACAATCCCAACTTCTGCACTACCGGCTTCGGAAACCTGGGACGCAATACCTTCCGCGGACCGAGTCAGCAGAACTGGGACTTCTCGTTGATCAAGAACTTCAAGATTACCGAGCGGCAGGAGCTGCGATTCACTACCGATTTCTTTAACATTTGGAATCACGCGAACTTCGCCAATCCTGCTTTCACTGACGTGGAAGGGGGCAACTTCGGAAAGATCACCAGTACGGTGGGAGCGCCGCGGCTTATCCAGTTCGCTCTGCGGTATTCCTTCTAGGCGAGGAGTCGAAGTCGGAACAAGTCCTGACAGGGGGGCATGCTATGCCGTGCCCCCACTCAATCCGCGGCGTCTTACGACTCAGGTTTGATGATCGTGCTAGCGGGATCCATTGCAGCAGAAATTCCTCTGCAATTCAGAGAGCTGGAATCTCTGCGAGATCGGTGCAAATCTTTAATCCTAGACTCCGGCCGACTCGCACCATTTCATCCGCGCCAGCCGAAGAGCCTCCGACGCGAAGAACGGCATCGCACTTTTCCAGAAGCCTGACCGCGATGGGATGAAAAATCTCGTTGAACGGTTCGTCGCCGATTTTCTTGGAACCGGCAAGGTTCACAAGCGGAAGGGCCAGCCATTCGCCCAAAATCGGGATGTGTCCTGCGCAAAAGATGGGCAGCGCATACGATTCCATCTCGTGAACGTTTCTTGCGATCAAAGCGGGATCGTCATTCGTTCCGGAACGGTAGGGCCCGGCAATCAGAATCATCATCGATTTATTCGAAGTTGGAGTCACAAAGCCCTTACCTAGAAAGCGAGTTTGAATGCCGCAAGCTTCTCAATATACTCCCGGCAGGCATATTCAATAAACGCGCCACTCGGCTAGATTGTTTTCTTTTGTCCGGCGTTGCGGCCCAGCGGCCGGCTGATCGGACTCGCATGGAAGAGAATCTTCTTTCCTTTTTCCGCGCACGCCAGGGACATTTCCGGCTGGAGTCCGGTCATCATGGCGAACTGTGGCTCGAGCTCGAGACCCTGTGCCTGCATTCCCGTGGAATACAGCCATTTGCCGCTCAACTCGCAGCAAAACTCTTGCCGCAAAAGGTGGAAGTAGTCTGCGGGCCGCTCGTTGAAGGCGCCTTCATCTCGTTACTGGTCTCCCTCGAACTTGGCTGCGAGTTCGTCTACGCCGAGCGCTTCGCCAATTCAGCACCCGAAGGTTTATACGCGATCGAGTACCGTCTTCCGAAAGCGCTTCAGTCAGTAGTCCAGGGCAAACGGATCGCGATCGTTAATGATGTCATTAGCGCCGGTTCGGCTGTCCGCGGAGCCTTCTCCGATTTGCAATCCATTGGCGCTCACGTTGTCGCCGTAGGGGCGCTCCTCGCGCTCGGAGATTCCATCGCCGAATTTGCAGAAGAACATCATCTCCCGCTCGAACTTCTCCGCCGCATGCCTTATAACTTATGGACGCCTTCGCAATGTCCTCTCTGTGCAGCGGGACAGCCGCTCGAAATCAAGGGCGCCTCCTAAATCGTTGACGGGGAGATCTCTAGACCTGGCCCAACAAGTTTGCAGGACTGGGCCCTGCTAAAAATCCTCCGTCCAAAACTAAATTCTGCCCCGTCATAAACGAGGCCCGTTCCGAGCACATCCACACCACGCCTTCGGAGACTTCCATCGACGTTCAAAAGCGGCCTATCGGATGGAGACGAAGTACTCGCCTGTTAGTCTCCGGATCGCCAAAGAGCCTCTCGCCCATCGCTGTTTCAATCACTGCCGGACGCACTGCGTTTACTCGAATGCCGCTGCTCGCGTTTTCCAGCGCCGCGGACTTGGTCAGCCCGATCACGCCATGTTTGCTCCGCTGGGCCGAATTTACGATCCAGATTGGCTACGTTCTGTAAGAAGCGTTGATGCGGACGTACTCCGCGGTGAGGTCGCAAGTCCAGTAGCGCGCGCTGGCGTTGCCAGCATGCAGATCCAGAATGATCGGGACGTGTTCGGCGAGCAGGCGGTTGCTGGCAGCGCGTTCGTTGAAATGGAGCGGACTGCCGCGCCGCAAAACAGGGATGCCCGCCATCTTCATGTCGACTCGCGTGGGATCGAAGGGGATCCCGGCGCGGCCGGCCGCGGCGAAAATGCGGCCCCAGTTGGGATCGCCGCCCGCGAACGCGGTTTTGACTAGAGGAGACGTGGCGATGGTTTCTGCGATGCGCTTCGCTGCGGCTTCGGTTTTTGCCCCGCGCACTTCGATCTCGATCACGCGCTGGGCGCCTTCACCG
>DATEWL010000261.1:0-4323 GCA_035258025.1 Candidatus Acidiferrum sp.
CTCACCCTCTGGAATTCAGAGCGCAAGTCCAAAGCCAAATCTCCAGCGGCCAAAAACAATCCTGAGATTACCGTTTCATAAAATCCGGCCAGTTTGGAGTTGCTAGGCGAGGCGGAGTAAACTGAGCTTTGCACCTTCACGGAGGCCAGCCATGGCAGGTTTTATGCGTACGTCGAATCCAGCTCTAAACGAAAAAGCATTCAAAGGGCAAGTGGCCGTCGGCGAGGCGATGACGTTGCAAGGCACCGTAAACAAGACGGGCCTGCTTTTGCTCTGCGTTGTTGCAACCGCCGCTTGGACCTGGGGCCTTGCGCACTCGAACAGGCCGGAAGCCGTCTACCCGTGGATGATCGGTGGAATCATCGGTGGTTTCGTGGTCGCGCTCGCGACTATTTTCAAGCAAAACTGGGCGCCGCTCACCGCCCCAATCTATGCGCTCCTCGAAGGATTCGCGCTTGGGGGCATCTCTGCCATTTTCGAGCAAACGTATCACGGCATCGCCATCCAGGCCGTGGGTCTCACATTTGGCACGCTCTTCGTAATGCTGCTCGCCTATAAAACCGGCATGATCCGCGCCACGCAAAGATTCAAGACCGGCGTGATCGCCGCCACCGGCGGCATCATGGTGTTCTATCTGATCGGCATGGTTCTCAGAGTATTCTTCCATTTTCAAATTCAGGTGATTTACGCCGGCGGGCTGTGGGGAATCCTCTTCAGTCTCTTCGTTATCATCATCGCCGCCCTTAATCTGGTGCTGGACTTCGACATGATCGAAACAGGTGTCAGCGGCGGCGCTCCAAAGTACATGGAGTGGTACGGAGCCTTTGGCCTGATGGTCACGCTGATCTGGCTGTATCTCGAAATTCTCCGGCTGCTCGGCAAAGTACGCCGCCGGTAGCACAATCGAGCGCTCTGAGAAGTGTCATCAGTAGGAAGAAAACTCGCGACCTGCGGAGAGTCTGCGCTAGAAATTTGTTTGTAGGCGGACGTTGTAGCTGCGCGAGGGCCCGATCGCGTTTCCAGAAAACAGTCCCGCAAAATCAATCACATTTAGGCGGTTGTTAAGATTTGTGGCGTCAAACTGCATTCTCACGTTGAGCTTTTCCGTTTTCCAGAGGTCCGCTCCGAGTGATGCGTCAATCGAAAGAGTCGGCCGCACCCGCCCGTTATTAAAGTCCACGCGGTTCACGACAGCCTGTCCATATTGAGCGAGCGCCAGCGCCTCATCGCCGGCAAATTCAAAGGGCAACCCGGACCCGTACTCCGCGCCGATGCCTCCCCAAATCCGTTTTGTGAATTCATATCGCAGGCGGGTCCGCACGGTATTCCGCTGGTCTTGCGAATCCCAAAACCGTCCCGCCGTTTGGCCCAAGGCGTTGGTTGCATCGTCGCCCAGAAAAAGTCCGCCCGTCACCGGCAAGTAGGCCGATCCAACCATGTAGGAGTAACTCACATAACCGTTGAAATGCTTCCAATGGGGAACTTCCAGCTTCGCCTCCGCCCCATAGATGTAAGCCTTGGCGAAAGCGATGGGGAAGCTCACAGCTGTGCTCAGCAGCTGATCGTCGTCCGCAAAGTTATTCACGCGACGATCGAACACGTTGGCATCAAGTCGGAGCTGGCCAAAGAAATCTTTTGTCAGCCCAACCTCATAATAATTTCCGTGTGAGGGCAGGACAGGCAGGCGCAAGACCAGGGGATTGAGCGATGTCACGGCGGACGAGCTGGATAAAAGGATATTCTCGAATGACGGCGTTTGAAAAATCCGGTCGTAGGATACATGCGCAACCATGCCAAACTTGGGGAAATAGCGGGCCACGCTCAACCGCGGACTTACGGCATTCTGATTCACCAGCAATTGGTAGTGATCCCATCGCAGCCCCGCGTTGATCGTCCAGTTGCCCAGGCGGATCTGGTCCTGCACAAACGCGCTCTGCTCAAGGTCTGGTTTGCTGCCCAGGAAACTGAACGTGGCTGGAGTATCTGGATCAAATTGCGTGAAGTCCGTGATGACATCGCTGAAGTTCTCGTGGAGAAAAGTCGAATCGGATTCGACACCGGCTTTCCACTCCTGCCTGCTGTGATGGACAGAAACCGTTCCCTTGAAATACCCTTCGCGAAAATAGTTATGCTGGAAGGCTATAACGGGCGTGGAATACGGATTTGAGTAGAGATCGTTAGAGTTGTCGCGAACCATCCCGCGGAAATCGGCAACAACGTTTGGCGAAAAAATGTGCTGATAGGAAACGATTCCCATTGTTTCAAAATTGTCCGCGTTCTGGAGCTGCGATCCGAGTGGCTGTGACGGATCCAATGGATCCTCATGAGGAGCCTGCTGCACCTGCTCGTTGGGAATTTCGTACCGGGAGAGCGCGTGGCGCACCGAGAAACTCAGCCGGTCGCGGTTGGTCAAATCTATTTCGTAGCGGACAAAAAAATCGCCAGTGGTGCCTGTATTCGTGAAGTTCTCCGGCACCACCGGATTCAAGTAGTGGCCGGTCATGTTTCCGCTGGCGCTGACACCCAGGGTATTTTTTCCCCAGACGTATTGCCCCATGGCATAGGAGCCGGCCGTGTCAAAGCTGCCTCCCGACAGAACGACTTCCCCGTGAAAGCCTTCGCGGTCGTCTCTCGCCGTGTTCAGTTCCACAACGCCGCCCATCTTTCGGCCGTATTCGGCAGGGAAGGTTGCCGTGTAGACGCTCATGGAATCAAGGTCATCCGCTCCGATTTCTGGGCCAAAGCTAGGCGAGCGATTGTCCGTCAACGGAATACCGTCCAAGACGAATTGCGTCTGGTATTCCGAGCCGCGTGGATGCAGGACGGCGTTGCCTTCGTAAATCCAGCCAGGTTGAGAATTGACCAAATCCTGCAACGAGCGTCCGGGAAGAGATCCCACCCGGGTTTCAATCATGTCCGAACCGATGCGATATATCGTTCCAGTGCGGTAGGGATCGATCAGCGTATCCGAATCCTTGACTACCACCGAGGCACTCGACGCTGCGATGCTGAGCTTAGCCGCAAAGGCAAACGGAATCGCAGAGCGAATTTCGAGGGAATCCGTGAACTCTGCAAAGCCGGAACGCTGGACGCGAAGCCGATAGACGCCGAATGGCAAGCGTTTCGCCACAAGATTTCCGCCGTCATCCGTCTCGAAGCTCTGTTGGAATTGATTCGCTTCGCATACCAGCTCGACGGAGCTTTTCACCCCGAGGCCGGATGGGTCGATGACGCTCAAGCGCAGCTCACCCGTATTGCTCTGCCCAAAAAGTGGAAAGCCGCTTATGAGAAAAAGTAGTAGAAATCGCCTCATGGATGCGTGGTCCCAATTGAAAAATCGCAGTCGCTCTGCGCCTGGGCGGCGGAAGTCGCTATCAGAATGACACACTTACTCCAAGCCCGCCTCTTCGCGTGCTCACCTGAATATTCCTCTTCAGCCTATGCTGTTCAATAGTTTTTGTAACCGGCAAGCGGGTTAGGGCCACAGGCTGCTGATGTAGCGACTCAGGCGTCTCAGCTACCGCTTGCCGACTTACGCGTGTTTCGGCAAAATACGTCTGGCCCTCTGCGTGACCCTTCCATGAAGCCACTGCCGCCTTCGACCACTTCTCTTTTTACCGTCGGACACTCGAGTCTTGAACTGGACGGATTCCTGAAGATTCTAGTTACTCATGAAGTAAAAATTCTCTGCGATGTCCGCAGCCGGCCCGGCAGCTTCCGATTTCCGCAGTTCAACCGCGAGCCGCTCGAGGCCTGCCTTGCCACCGCAGAGATCGAATACGAATTCCTTGGCGAGGCGCTCGGCGGCCGTCCTTCCGATCCCCGCGCCTACCACGCGGACGGCATCGTGAATTACGAAGAACGCCGCAAAGCCCCGGATTTTAGCGCGGGGATTGATCGGGCGTTGGAGTTGAGCCGCGCCTCAAACATAGCCTTGATGTGCGCCGAGGAAGATCCCTTGCAGTGTCACCGTTTCCTCATGATTTGCCCGGCGCTGCTCGATCGCGGCGTTACGCCCTTGCACATCCGCCGCGGTGGCGAACTAGAATCGCAGCGGGAAGCCGAAGATCGCCTGCTCAAATTGCACGACTTGGCTGCTTTTGACAGCGGCTCGCTCTTTATTTGCGAACGTGATGTGGCTCTCGAAGACGCGCTTCGCCGCCAAGCTCAGGAGTTTGCCTTCCGCGCGTCTCCCGAAGCCATCGAGTACTTTTGATTTTATGGACATTCTTCTTTGCACGATCGGCTTCGCGGGGAAAACGGCTGAAGAGTTTTTCCTTCTTCTCGAGCAAGCGCGGGTGGAAAAGCTCATCGATGTCCGCC
>DATEWL010000262.1:0-3038 GCA_035258025.1 Candidatus Acidiferrum sp.
GCCGCCGGCGGCGGCGACAGCACGAGAACCGCAGCCGCGAAGGCGAGCGTTAGTATGGACCTTCCGTATGGCATTCGATCACCCATTATTTCAACGGGTTCAGCTCCTTCCACGGGTCCTTGACCATCGGGATCGTCGCGATTACGATGTTGGCAAGGACCTCACCCTGTTTTTCGACGCGCCGGATATAGACGTTCTGCACGATGTGGCACCAAAAAGCGAGAATGGCGGCTCGATGCCGTAGCTGTGATGGAGGAGGTCACGCGGCCCGGGAGCGACATCGCGTTTAGTCTGGAATTCAGGAAAAACCGCGAGCGCACGCCGGACAATCGCAGTGACTTCGAAGAAGCGGTCATCACCCTGGCGGGCGATGTTTGGGCGTCGGACCGGGGTGGCGACATCCGCGGAACGCCGATCGTCACTGAGCTTATTCGTGAGGGCGGTCGTCAACAAGCGGCTGAAGACCGAGTTCGGCCGGAGCACGCCCTCACCCCTCGAAGAGCTTGACGCCGCTTTTCCCGTAAGACGCTTCGTGGAATACCCTAATGCGCCGGCGGCAACATTTCGACGCATCATACGGGCAAATCCCGGGTGAGCGAGACCGGCTCTCACGGGGGACTGTGGGTCAGGGCGCTTATTGACTTCCCTGCGCCGGAGCCTATGGTCCTTCACTCCGAACTAGGATATCCGCCATGAATAGAACAGAGTTCGAAGCCGATCTACGGCGAGAGGGCTATGAAATCCGCGAGGGCGAAATCACGCCGGACGAGCATCGTGCGGCGCACTCGCACGACTTCGACGCACGGCTGTTTGTGCTGGATGGTTCCATCACGCTCGTCTTCGGCGATGACCGCTGCGTCTATGGGCCAGGCGACTCCTGCAACGTGCCGGCTGGGACCATGCACGAAGAGCACACGGAAGCAGACGGTGTGAGGTATTTGGCCGGGCGGCGCTCCGCAGCGGTCGCATCTGCCGCTGAATAACACTCGACCCGCTTGTGAGAATCCGTTCTAGCTTCGGCCGGAACGGTTTCTAGTGCTTCAGTGTTCTGGCGCTGTCGCATAAAGGTGAATCTGGAAAAGCCCGGCACAGTCGGTGCCAAATGCTCGCGCGCGCTGCTAAGTGGAAACACGGCGCGGGCCACGTTTTAACTTGCGCGCGCGGTCGGCCTGGCGCTGCGAAATACTTTGCCGGTTGGGCCATTGCTTGGCGCGCCCGAGCACAAAATCGGGGGCGGCCGAGCCGGAAAATCACCGCTGACGTTGTAGCGGCTGCGCGGTGTCGTTGAGAAGCCTCGCCGCTTCGCTAATCCGCGATGCAGCGGGTCGCCTTCATGCTGACGAGCCAGGGCTGCCAGGCCTCGCGCAGCCGTGCCATCGCCGGCAGCTTTATGTGCACGTCGAGGGCCGCCTGATCGCGCCACGCCTCGACCAAGAAGACGCTGCTCTGATCCTCCTGCGGCACCAGCACGTCAAATTGCTGGCAGCCGTCCTCGGCGCGTGAGCGTTGCGCGTGCCCTTTCATCAATTCGACGAAGGCGCTGCGGTGCTCGGGCTTAACCTCGAACTCGACGACGATCATCAGACGGCTCATGAACATTCCCTCCGGTTCATTTCCGCGGCATGATCGGCGATCACTTGGCGCTGAAGCAAGCGCCGGAATGCCGCCAAGGAGAATCTCGATAAGACGAGAGCCGTGAAATCGTGCTCTTGCCGACGCCATAGCTGCGCGCGAGTTCCGCGAGGGTGGCTCCCTCCGCCCGTCGCTGCCGGGCCTCGGCCTGCTGCGCCTCGGTCAATTTCGGTTTCCGGCCCATGCGCTGCCCGCGCTTCTGCGCCCGGCTCTTCAGAACCTGAAGGATGCGTGCGTTGCTCGTCGGCCGCCACACGACGTCATGCGGTGATGGCCCGTCTAGCGGTCGTACCGGCACCAGCACCGGGCGCTTGATGATTGCCGTTCTCGGCGGCTTGGCGGACGTGGAGCGCGACCTTATCCGCACCCGCACCGCCGAAGGCCGGAGCCGGGCGCAGAAGCGCGGGCAGCGCATGGGCCGGAAACCGAAATTGACAGACGAACAGCAGGACGAGGCCCGCAAGCGACGGGCACAAGGTGCCACGCTTGCCGAACTCGCCCGCAGCTATCACGTCGGAAAGAGCACGATTGCCCGATTGATGGGATATTCAAGGGCCTGATGCGCGAGCGACGAGAATGGGGAGCACATGGCCATAGACGATGATTTTTTTATTGATCTTCCAGAAGATAGTGAGTTGGCATTTTCACAGTTAGAAGAAAAGTTGCGCTCAGAGTTACAAGAAAAAACGAAGCAGAACCAAAATAACCTTTTTTACATGGAGTATTTTAACCAAATTCACGCGATCGCGCGCGGGCTGGCTCTTCCCATATTGGAAAAATTTGAAGTGCCACAGGTCGGGAATGCCATAAATGTATTTACTGCTGTATCTCCGGAAATCGAGAATTTCATTATACAGGTGAAGATTAGACGAGGGCGGAGGGCGAGGGGCTATTCAGCCGTTCTCGATTCCACGACAAAAGAAAAGGTACGTCATTTAATTGCGCAGATCAAAAGTATTGTGGACAGATTGGAAGTCGATATCCGAAAAAAAGAAGCTTTATATTATAGGTTAACTGCACTAAGCGATGAGGTTGATAGAGACAGAACGAAATACGACGCTTATGCTGGGCTAGCAATAGAGATATCTAATACCAGTGGGAAGGTCGCTCGCAACCTGAGGCCAGTAAGCAGACTCCTCGATGCCATAGGTAAACTATTTGGGATGGCACAGGACGCGGAGGCCGACAAACGACAGCTTCAGCTAGAAGGGCCTCGCCTGCAATTAGCGCCTCCAAACCAAACGGACGCAACACAATCGGATTGACTGACTTTGCTCCCGTGCTTCACTCCGCTTTGGCAGGAATTTTCCAGAACATCCCTTCCGCGACTTTTTCCAGGCCCTATGGATTTTCCTGTGGCGGATCGGCGGCGGCAGTGGTGCAGGTGACCGCTCCGGCCGGATCCT
>DATEWL010000263.1:0-2542 GCA_035258025.1 Candidatus Acidiferrum sp.
AGGCAAACCAATTTCGGCGAGCATCATGCCGTAGCCCATAAATCCAATCCTTTCCACCTTGACGGTACACCGCACAGCATCGCCCACCTTTGCTTTGGTGTTGTCAAAACGAACGTCGAGCCGCAGCGCCCGCGTTTCGCCAAGTTTCACATTGCTGTCTTTTGTCCCGGCGGAAGACTCCCACGGCACATACTCGGAGGAAACAACCTGGGTCATTAGAGGTGAAGTATGCTGCGGTCTCCGGATTTCAACTTTGTTTCTACCATTTTGTATCGTGCCCGGCATTTCCACGAAAACGGGACCTGTCACTTCCGAGGGCGCGGGGATACGCACAGAACTTATCTGCTGCCCGTTCAACCACACCGTTGCTGTAGATGACCCGCCGGGAATCTCTCCCTTGGGCATCGCGGCAATGATTGCGTCGATCACGTTCACCGTAGCTGCAGTGGATGACCAGGAGCCGTAACGATCCTTGCCTTGTAAAAGAAAGAGCAAACCACGGTGCGCCTGCTTTGCAGTCTGCCCGTCCACGTCAGCCGAGGCGGGCAACATCGAGAGCGCCTCGACCGCCAAAGCAGTTGTTTCTAAGCGGCCAGCTCGCCCCCATCCGTAGAAAGGAGTGGGATTCAACTCCACGTTCCAGTAGGTAGTCGAGCCTTCGTTGTGTGCGATGCCCAAAAGTTGCTGGCGCGCCTTCTCCTGAAAGTCGCTGCGGCCGGTGGCAATCGCGGCGAGGGCATAATTTGCCACGAGATAGGATTCTTTCCACTCGTCCAACCGGTCTTCCAAAAAGTGCAACGCCTTTTCGACGCTTGCAGCCGCGGTCTTGCTTCCCGTTGACCCGTCGGAGAGATTGGTCGTCGTCGCAAGCACTCTGGCGAGATAAGCCGTAAGAGTCGCTTTTGGCTTCGGTTTGTTGTCCCGCCAAGAAAAGGACAGCCAGCTGCCGTCAGGTTGCTGCTGCTTGATGATGAAATCGCCCGCGCCTTCAATCAGTTTCTGGTCCACATCAATGTAGGCCTTCGAATCAATCAGGGTACGCAGGATGTGGCCGGTGACTGCCAAATCGGAGCCGCCTTTTCCCCAGTAGCTGAATCCGCCGTCCGATCCGCGATAGGAGAGCAGTTTCTCGTAGCCTTCTCGAACGTATTCTCGCGCACGGCGGGCCACCACGGCGTTGGGATTCCCGGGTTTCGCGGGATCATCTTGCCCCGCTTTCTGCAAGATGCGCAGCGCGCGGAGACTTGCGAGCGTGGTCGAAGCAACTTGCTCCGCGCATCCGGCCGGCCGGCCCACGATTCCTTGCACGTTTTCGATTATGTGGGCCATCAAATTTGGATATAGCTTCAAAAGCGCTTCGCTCGAGCCGCGGATGGCGTGTTCCGAAATGTCGAAATCCACTCTCGACTGGTCTCCTGCGATCAGATCGATAATCGATTTTGAGATTTCTTCCCCATCAGGATGAACCGCGAGCACGCGCTCGATGGCATCGCCCATTTCTTTATTGGAAGCGACGACGCGCTGCTTGCCGGCTTTGGTCGAGCCCTCCGCCCGGAGCGCGAAAATGGCATCGGCACTGCCTCCGGCTGGAATAGTGATCTTCTGCGCCTGCGGCGACAAAAGGGAAAACCAGGTTTCTGGTTTCATTTCGACGTTTACGGACTGCGGTTGTTTCAGGTAATTGCGCAGCACGACGGGCAGCGAAATCACGTCACCCTGCGTTAGGGCCTTCGGGGGATCGTGTTCCACAAAAAATGGCTGAAACGCTGAAATATCTTTTCGCGCGGTGCCGACGTGTCCATCCAGGGTTGAAGCGATAACAGACATCGTCCAAGTCGTAATGTTGTCGGCCAGCTTGAATCGAAGCTGAGCGTGGCCTTGGGCATCAGTCACCGTTTCCGGAGTCCAGAGTAAAGTTTCGGGAAAATATTGGCGGACGCGCGGCGTGAACAGCGGGGATTCCTGGCCTGCCTTGTTTTTGGTCGCCGTCGCAGCCGGCTTCTGCGCGGTGACTTCGACGGTCTCGCAAGTCTGGCAGGCGACGCTGGCCATACTGGTCTGTATGAAAGCGGGGCTGGCCACGACTTGCAAGACCTGGCGGCTGTCGGCAATGGTCAACGTCACATCCAGGCTGGTTACTTCGCTAGCGCGCACCGGCACTCGCGCCACGACGGCCTCCGAGAAACTCGCCTGGGTGAAATGCATTTCGAACATTCCCGCTTGCATGTTCCGTAAAACGTAGATTCCGTCAGGGCTCGTAGTCGTTTCGTAAGATGGCTTGCCCTCGGGCCCCAGAGCCTGGACTTTGACGCCGCCAATCGCGGCGCCTGAAGGATCGGTGACTTGCCCCTTGATTCCGCCCGTTCCGCTAGTGAGTGAAGTCCGGTCCGTCGCCGGCGCAGGCATAAGTTCGTGGCTGCTCTGTTCGGCCAGAACGCCGGTGAAATCGGCCACAGAGAAAGGCGTCCACTCTTCTCTAATCGGGCCGCGACTCATCACGTGGACGTAGGAGACGTGCTGGGTGACCGGCATTGCCTGCGTG